>CAXMNC010000206.1:0-17412 GCA_964194625.1 Acidiferrobacterales bacterium | reverse complement strand
TGGTGCCGAGGAGAGGACTTGAACCTCCACGGGGTTGCCCCCACTAGCACCTGAAGCTAGCGCGTCTACCAATTCCGCCACCTCGGCAAAGCCCGACGGTTGCGCATGTTTAAGTGATGGCGCCAACCGGCAGCCGCGGACTGTACCGAGAGCGAAAATTTATGTCAATGCGACGACCAGGCAAGAAGAACCACCAACGATCTAAACCGCGGCGAGAGAACAGAACTCACGCGGTTGTCATACCGGAGCGAGACGCTGTGCTTGGTGTGCTCGCGCGTCGGCGTGTGCCCGTTTCTCTGGAAGATCTCGCGCAAGAGCTAGCAGTCTTTGGCAAGCCTCCCTTGGATGCGTTCAAGCGGCGTTTACGCGCCATGGAGCGAGATGGTCAGATCTTGCGCAATCGACGTGGGCGTTACGGCCTCATCCAGGCGATGGATATGGTGCAGGGGCACGTCATTGGCCATCCGGATGGCTATGGATTCTTGACCACCGATGGGCCTGGCGATGATTTATATCTGTCGGCGAGAGAGATGCGCCAAGTCATGCATGGCGATCGAGTCGTGGCGGCTATTAGCGGCATCGATTCGCGTGGACGCAAGGAGGGGTCTATCGTTGAGGTCCTGGAGCGACGAAACCAGACTGTGGTTGGGCGCTACTTTCTCGATAATCGAATTGGCATTGTTGTGCCCGAGGACAAACGCATTAGTCAGGCAATATTGGTGCCGGACGGTGAGGAGAGAGACGCGCACCCAGGCCAAATCGTAGTCGTAAAGATTGTTGACCCGCCCACGCGCCGGCGACAACCTGTGGGACACGTGATTGAGCTGCTCGGGGACCACATGGCGCCCGGCATGGAGGTCGAGGTGGCGCTGCGCAAGCATCAGATACCACATAGCTGGCCCGATGAGGTGCAGGTCGAGACAACTGAATTTGCAAAGGTTGTGGAGAGTCGTGCAAAGCGTGGACGCGAAGATCTGCGTGATCTTCCATTAGTGACGATCGATGGTGAGGACGCGCGTGATTTCGATGACGCCGTCTACTGCACCCGCAGTGGAAAGGGGTGGCGTCTTATCGTAGCTATTGCGGACGTTGCCCACTACGTGAAGCCGGGGACTGCACTGGACCGAGAGGCGCAGGCACGTGGCAATTCGGTCTACTTCCCAACAAGGGTGATTCCGATGTTGCCGGAGGTATTGTCGAATGGTCTGTGTTCCCTTAATCCAGAGACCGATCGATTGTGTATGGCTTGTGAGATGCAAATAGGGCCGCGTGGCAAAATAAAGGACTTTCGATTTTTTCGAGGGTTGATGCGCTCACATGCGCGGCTTGCCTATCGAGAGGTGGCGGCCATACTGGTTGACGGTGACATCGAGCTTAAGCGCCGGTATCGTAACCTCGTGCCACACCTAAGTGAGTTGTATGCACTATTCAAGGCGCTACATCAGGTGCGGATTCAACGTGGGGCCGTAGACTTCGAATTGCCAGAGACGCGTTTTATATTTGACGATACTAGTAAGATTCGCGATATCGTGCGAGTCGAGCGCAATGATGCCCATCGGCTTATCGAAGAGTGTATGTTAGCGGCCAATGTATGCGCCGCCGAATTTCTGAAGAAGCATAAGATCCCGGCCCCTTATCGGGTACATGAAGGTCCGACGGGCGAGAAGCTTGCTGAGTTGCGCGAGTTTCTGCGCGAGCTCGGATTATCATTGGGGGGTGGCTCGAGTCCGCAGGCGTCTGATTATGCGCGCTTATTGGCAGCCGTCAATAAACGCCCGGAGTCCGCATTAATACAGATGGCGCTACTGCGCAGTCTAAGCCAGGCGTTGTATAGCCCTGATAACATTGGGCACTTTGCCCTCGGTTATGATAACTACACCCATTTTACGTCGCCTATCCGTCGCTATCCTGATCTGCATGTCCACCGTGCTATTAAGCGCATCCTAAAGAAAAAACCGCCAGGGCCATCAGAGGAAGAAGCCAGACAAGCGGGTGAACATTGTTCCATGACGGAGCGACGTGCGGATGATGCCACCCGAGATGTGGCGCGATGGCTTAAAGCGGAATACATGATGGATCGTGTAGGTGATGAGTTCGACGGCATGATTACCGGCGTTACATCGTTCGGCATCTTTGTGGAATTGACAGGGATCTATGTTGATGGCCTCGTGCATGTGAGCGCACTGGGTAATGACTACTATCATTTTGATCCTGCAAAACATCGGTTATCGGGTAGTCGCACGCGCAAGAGTTATCGTTTAGGGGACACCATGCGTGTGCGAGTAGTCCGCGTGGATCTTGATGAAGCCAGGATCGATTTGGAACCGGTGGATAGGGCGCGAAGGGTACGTCGGGGACCGAAGACCAGGAAGAAACCTCGGTGATCCCGATCAACTATGTCGGCCACATCTCTGATGTTCATGGCGATCACTCATGACGACAGAAGGACTACTGTGTGGATTACAGACCGTATTGCAAGCACTGCGCGGCGATCATTCACAGGTCGAGGTTGTGTGGTTGAACGAGACGCGTTCGGACCGTCGCGCGGACGAGGTGATAGAGATGGCCAAAGCAACAGGCGCTAGGTTAGAACGCGTGTCTTGCGACCGACTCGATCAAATCGCCGGCGGCGTGCACCACCAGGGCGTGGTGGCGCAGTGTCGGCTGCCGCCGCCGCGCAATGAAAGAGATTTGCAGGTGTTTCTGGAGAAACTAAACGGTGTGCCGCTGTTGCTGGTGCTCGATGGTGTGCAAGATCCCCAAAATTTAGGGGCCTGCCTGCGATGTGCCGACGGTGCCGGTGTGCAGGCAGTAATCCTACCTCAGGATCGTGCCGCATCTGTCACCGCTAGCGTCCGGCGTGTCGCCAGCGGCGCGGCCGAGACCGTGCCGATCTTTCGCGTCACCAATATTTCTCGAGTGCTGCGACAGTTCCAGAAGGCGGGTATTTGGCTGGTGGGGGCAAGCCAGGACGCAACGACAACAATTTTCGAGGCAGATTTGAGTGGGCCCTTGGCGCTGATCATGGGAGGCGAAGAAAAGGGCCTGCGTAAGCTTACAGAAGCGCATTGCGATGTGTTAGTAAAGATTCCAATGCTGGGATCAATCGCAAGCCTCAACGTGGCAACGGCCACGGCTGTGTGCCTGTATGAGGCCTTGAGGTGCCGCCAAGTCCGTGATTCGTGACTCGTTAGTCGAGAACCGTGACTTATGGACCACGGTTCACTATTTACCATTGACGATGTATGGTTTAGAATGCGCCGCACTTTCGCTAAAGCGCCAATGCTGTAGCGACCGCATCCTTGCCTTACCGGCCCGCTGGGTAGCGGAAGGCTTTATCCATAAGGAGCACAGGTATGCGCCATTACGAGGTAGTGTTTCTGGTCCATCCGGACCAGAGCGAACAAGTCCCTGCCATGATCGAGCGGTACCGCTCGATGATCGAATCCCAAAACGGCGCCGTCCACCGCCTTGAAGATTGGGGGCGGCGCCAGCTCGCGTTTCTCATCAACAAAGTACACAAGGCGCACTACGTTCTCATGAACATCGAGTGCACGTTGGAGACGCTGCGTGAGTTAGAGGCAGCCTTCAAGTTTAACGACGCCGTGTTACGCTCTCTCGTGATTCGAAAAAAGGCACCGGTCACGACGGCTTCACCCTTGGCCAAGGACAAGCAGGAGGAATCCAGGCTGCCCGAGCCGGATTCTGCCCGTAATTTCGATGATTCCAAACCAGCAGTGTCGGACGCGAACGAAAAGCCGGCCCCAGCTAGTGAGGCGCCGGCAGAGTCTCTCGAGTGATCATGATTGGATACGAATTAAAGGAGGAGTTGCGGTATGTCCCGTTATTTTAGACGTAAGAAATATTGCCGATTCACAGCTGAGGGTGTCGTTGAGATTGATTACAAAGATCTTGCGACCCTAAAGGCGTATGTTACCGAAACCGGTCGTATTATCCCTAGTCGAAATACTGGTACTAAATCACGCTATCAACGCCAACTCGCGCGTGCGATTAAGTATGCGAGATATCTCGCATTACTGCCGTATTCGGATAGCCATTAGATCCGGGACACTGTTTGTCGGTCGGGAGGGGAGCCATGCAGGTCATTTTGCTTGAAGAAGTTCAGAACCTGGGCAATCTCGGGGATGAGGTCAAGGTGAAATCGGGGTATGCGCGAAACTACCTGATTCCGTATGGTAGGGCTGTTATTGCAAACAAAGAGAATAGGGCGGCATTTGAGGCCCGGCGCACAGAGCTCGAGCAGGTTCATGGCGAAGCGCTGGCAAAAGCGCGTGAGCGTGCTGATAAGATGGACGGCACGTCAGTGCAGCTGGTGCGCAAGGTCAGCGAAGAAGGCAAGTTGTTCGGCTCGGTGAGCACGCTAGATATCACGGAGGCCATGCAAGCAGCCGGGCATGATCTACAAAAGTCGGAAATCCATCTTGGTGCAGGTCCACTCAAAGATGTTGGCGACCACGAGATCGCAGTGACGCTACATCCAGAGATCGATATAAAAATTACCGTATCTATCGTCGGCGAAGAGTAAAACCCTAATAAAAACCACGGCCATCGCCGTTAGGTTCAAGCTCGTTTTGTCGGCAGTTCACGACCGTTCTTCGCCCCGCTGTACGCAACACCAACCGACTGACATATAATGGCAGCGCGTGTTCCCCGGCCTCGTAAGAATACGCCGGTGTATGCTTGAGGTAGAACTGGACAAAACCAGCAACTCGAGAGCACTTGTCGGTGGGCTTCTTGTATCTATGTATCAGTAGCGAGAGTCGACATGTTATCGGGGCACGCGTTATTTTGCCCTAAATATCTCGCCCCAGTGGGCATTGCGCAGGTGTCACACGCAGGCAGTGTTGTCTGATAAAATCTGTGTCGTGGGTGCATTACTCTAGGTTCTAGCAGCTGGGTTTGCTGTGCACGTCCATGCTATTCCATATGGGCGCAGCTAAACAATTAGAAGGCGGAAACGATGGAAGATCGAGGCTATTCCCTTGCCGAAAGCGGCGCGACGGCCGCGACCCTCAAGGTCCCACCACAATCGATTGAGGCTGAACAGTCTGTCCTGGGCGGCCTTATGCTCGACAATCGTTCTCTAGATCAAATAGCGGACAAATTGGTTGCCGATGATTTCTATCGCAAGGAGCACCGGCTTATCTATAGGGCGATTAGTAGGTTATGCGAGGAAAACAGCCCGGCTGATGTTGTTACCGTCTCCGAGCAATTGGAAAAAAACGCGGAACTCGAAGATGTCGGCGGCCTCGCCTATTTGGGCGCGCTGGCGAAAAACACGCCGAGTGCTGCAAATATCGGTGCGTACGCAAATATCGTACGAGAGCGCTCAATATTGAGGAATCTACTCGGCGTAACCGGTGATATCACTCACCGTGTCTACGATCCTGAAGGACGCAATGCAGTTGAGATTTTAGACTACGCGGAAGGTCGCATCCTCTCGATCAGTGAGCAGGGGGCTCATCAGCGTGGTGGATTTCAGCCGATCAAGCAGCTTTTGACGTCGGCGGTTGACCGCATTGATACCTTGTATCGCTCCGATAAGTCTATTACTGGTGTGTCAACCGGTTATGCTGATCTCGATGAGATGACTTCCGGGCTGCAAGCATCTGATCTGATTATTGTTGCGGGGCGGCCGTCTATGGGCAAGACTTCGTTGGCGATGAATATCGCCGAGAATGCCGCGGTCGGTCATGGGTTGCCGGTCGCAATCTTTAGTATGGAGATGCCGGGCCAGCAATTGGCGATGCGCATGATGGCTTCTTTGGGACGCATCAACAGCCACAAAGTTCGTACCGGCAAGCTAAATGACGAGGATTGGCCTAGATTGACATCGGCTATCAGTCTGCTTTCAGAGGCGCCTATATTTACAGATGATTCACCGGGATTAACGCCAATGGAGTTGCGTGCCCGCTGCCGTCGACTAAAACGAGAGCATGGTCTTGGGCTCATTATTGTCGATTACTTGCAGTTAATGCAGTCGACGGAAGGAAATGAGAATCGTGCAACGGAGATCTCCTATATAACGCGGGCGCTTAAGAATCTAGCCAAGGAGCTGGATGTTCCATTGATGGCTATGTCACAGCTCAATAGAAGTTTGGAGCAGAGACCAAACAAGCGACCGGTGATGTCAGACTTAAGAGAGTCTGGTTCGATCGAGCAGGATGCAGATGTAATTTTCTTCATTTACCGTGACGAGGTTTATAACGAAGATAGCGTCGAAAAGGGGACGGCGGAGATCATTATCGGCAAGCAAAGAAACGGGCCGACCGGCACGGTCAGGCTTACGTTTTTAGGACAGTATACTAAGTTCGAGAATTATGTCGGTGGCGATTTCGACGGGGCCTTTGGATGACGAGGCCGGTACGCGCACTGATTGATGCCCAAGCCCTAGAACACAACCTCAAGCAAGTTCGCGAGACCGCTCCCAATTCAAAGGTCATGGCCGTGGTCAAGGCTGATGCTTATGGGCATGGGCTGGCTGCCATCGCCAATATTCTGATAGAGACGCATGCCTTCGCGGTGGCCAGTTTCGACGAAGGCGTTGTTCTGCGTAATGCCGGCGTTGCTCACCCTATTTGCCTACTGGAAGGATTCTTCGATGGGCAAGAGCTGAATTTGCTTACCCACTATCGATTCTCGTCTGTGGTGCACAACTTGGTGCAGTTGGAACAACTGGAGCGCTGTCAAAGCTCGAGCCCCATTGATGTTTGGTTAAAGGCAGATACGGGTATGAATCGCATCGGATTTGTGCCTGATGAGGTGCCCGCTGTCCTGGCGAGACTGCAGAAGTGCAATGCGGTTGGTCGCGTCCGTCTAATGTCACATTTGGCAAGGGCTGATGACCGCACCCACAAGGTGACGAACGACCAGATAGCGCTATTCACGCAACTGGCGGCGGGGTTGGAGTTAGAGTGCAGTTTGGCGAATTCCGCCGGCGTAGTGGCGTGGCCACAAAGTCATTTTGAGTGGGTTAGGCCCGGAATCATGTTGTATGGCGCATCCCCAGTGGAAGGCTATAGCGCCGCCGAGCTAGGATTGCACCCGGTGATGACACTTACCAGTCAGCTGATTGCCGTGAATCATCGGAGCAAAGGTGATTGTGTTGGTTATGGTGGTGAGTGGGTTTGCCCAGAGGACATGCCGGTCGGCATAGTCGCCGTCGGTTACGGGGACGGTTATCCGCGCCTAGCCTCAGCTTTAACGCCGGTGCTTGTCAATGGTAAACGGGTACCGCTAATTGGACGTGTTTCTATGGATATGATCACGGTGGATCTACGGGGTAGACCGGATGCACAGGTTGGCGATCCGGTTGTTTTGTGGGGACAAGGTCTGCCGGTTGAGGAGATCGCAGCCCACGCCGGTACGATAGCCTACGAATTGCTCGCACGCATGCCCAAGCGCGCGCCACGGGTGCAGATTGACTAAGGAACTGAGACAGTAGCAAGTAGCAAGTTTGAAGTAGCATCAACTATGAAGCTAGTAACAATTAGCAAGGTTTAAGTAGCAAGAAACACCGGGTGGCGGGCCATCAAGCTCTTAACTTGTTACTTGCTACTCGAATTATGGATAAGACAGCTGATCTATAGAAATGACCGTTAAGACGAAGTCCGTATTTAGCTGCACCGAGTGCGGGGCGCAGGCATCTAAATGGAGTGGCCAATGTCCCGGGTGCAGCGGTTGGAATACGCTGGTAGAAACCGTCGCCGTCAGCGACTCAAATCGTAACACCCGGTTTCAAGCCCTCGCGCCAACGGCATCTAGTCAGTCTTTGGATGCGGTGGCGCTGGATGGCGCAAGTCGATTTTCCACCGGCCTGGTGGAGCTCGACCGCGTCTTGGGTGGTGGCATGGTAGTGGGGTCTGTCGTTCTTATTGGCGGTGACCCCGGCATAGGGAAGTCGACACTGCTGATTCAGGCGCTGACTGCCATCAGCCAGGATGCGAAAGTGTTGTATGTAACGGGGGAAGAGTCGGCTCAGCAGGTTGCGCTGCGTGCCCAGCGGCTGGGTGTTAAGGGCGCTCGGGTTCAATTGTTGGCCGAGAACCATATCGAAACGATTCTTTCGTGTGTCGCGGCCGAGCAACCGCAGGTAGTGGTCATCGACTCGATCCAGGCGGTGTTTACGGAGTTGTTGCAATCCGCCCCCGGTAGTGTGGCGCAGGTCCGAGAGTCAGCGGCGCAGCTGGTTCGGTTCGCCAAGCATAATAATACCGGCCTGTTTCTTGTTGGCCACGTTACGAAAGAGGGCATCTTGGCGGGGCCTCGCGTCTTGGAGCACATGGTAGACACGGTGTTGTATTTCGAGGGTGATTCGAGCAGTCAGTTTCGAATCATTCGTGCCATCAAGAATCGATTTGGTGCGGTAAATGAAATCGGAGTTTTCGCAATGACGGAGACTGGTCTGCGGATCGTAAATAATCCCTCGGCCATGCTTGTTAGCAAGCAAGGAGATGCTGTGTCCGGAACCGTCGTGTTAGCCACGCAAGAGGGTACACGACCATTGCTCGTGGAAGTCCAGGCGCTAGTGGACCAAAGTCATCTTGCCAACCCGCGGCGCGTCAGTGTCGGGCTCGATCAGAATAGGCTAGGGATGCTGTTGGCGGTTCTGCATCGTCACGCTGGGGTTGCGACCTACGACCAAGATGTGTTTATAAATGTTGCCGGTGGGGTGCGCATCACTGAAACGGCGGCGGACTTAGCGATTGTCACGGCCACGATGTCGAGCCTGACTGACCGACCAGCCGGTCGCGATCTTGTGGTATTTGGAGAGATTGGTTTGGCCGGTGAGGTGCGGCCGGTACAGCGTGGTCAAGATCGAATACGTGAAGCGGCCAAACTCGGCTTTAAACGTGTCTTGATTCCAGCCGCCAATCGGCCGAAAAATGTTGACGTCGGGATCGAGGTTATCGCGGTCAAACGAGTGGCGGAAGCACTGGAAATACTAAAGGAATAGACCTCGGACTCGCCAAGTAGTACGTTTATTTGAGCTGAAATTGCAAGCGCGTTCCGGATACTTCAATAACGTCGCCATCTTTCAACTTGGCACCACGTCTGGCGATGAGACGCCCGTTTAGTTTGGGAAGTTCTGGGGTGTCGCCAGCCACGAGAACAAAGGCATCATCGGTTCGCGTGATGGTGCCCGAGCGTTTTCCAGTCTTACCGAGGTTCGTGATCCGTTTGCTCACCTCGATACGCTTGCCGCTACTAGGGCCACTGAGCACATAGAGCGCTGCCTTTTGCTGAACGCCAGTGGCTTCCGCGGCCGAGGGCGGGGCGATGATTACCGTCTTGGCAAAATCCTCAGTGGGGGCCGAGGCGACCTTGGCTTGCGTTTCATTAACATAGTTCAGGGTATGTTTGCCAATCATTATCACGTCGCCATCCTTGAGGTGATGTTTGGTAATTTGCTTATTATTGACGAAAGTTCCATTAGTGCTACCTAGATCTTGAATAAACGAATCCTCGCCGATGGTAAAGATGTTGGCGTGCTCGCCGCTGACCGCCATGCTATCGATAGTAATGCCCGCGTCCGGACGGCGGCCGATTTTCATATCGCCTTGGTCCAATTCGAATGTATCTAACACTTTTTTGTTATGTGTAAGAATAACTTTTGCCATCTCTCTGTCTAGCCCATTATGCAAAGAAAGCGCAAGGATGCGTGGAACTAGTTTTATTAGCCATTGCTTTCTTTGGACAGCTTAGCTATTTCTTTCCTATCTCTTAGGAACTGATCTCCTGTACGCACAAGTACGATTGATACATTGTCAGGGCCACCCCTAGCGTTGACTTGAGCCACCAATCGATCTGCTGTGGCCTGCAAATCGCTTCCATGATCCTTGAGTAACTGGGCGGTGACGTCATCCGGTAGCACATCGTTTAACCCATCCGAACAAAGCAAGTAAATATCTTGGTCCTGAAGAGTTTGTTCAGTCAATTGTGACTCAACCGTAGGTTCTATGCCCAATGCTCGCGTGACCAGGTTCTTATTTATTGAATGGCGTGCTTCTTCCGAGGTGATCAATCCGCGTGCTACCAGTTCTTGCACGAGCGAGTGATCTTCGGTTATCAGCTCTAGCGTGTCGCTGCGATATCGGTACAGTCGAGAATCACCCACGTGCCCGATGCACACCTTGTCTTCGTGAAACAGAGTAACTACAACTGTGGTACCCATGCCAGAACAGTTCGGGCTCGATTTGGCAAGTTCGAATATCGCCGTATTGGCCAGCGCAATAGCTTCACCGACTGCCCTGAGTTCGGCAGATGACTGATCAGCTACTTCTTCGTCGGCTGGTGGGGTGTCACGCGAAAAGACATTAATCAAGTGTCGTGTGACGACATCTACAGCCATACCGCTCGCTACTTCACCCGCCTGGTGACCGCCCATACCATCGGCGACAACAGCAAGCCCCAATTCAGGCGTCGTCGAGATACGGTCTTCATTGTTAGGCCGTATCATGCCTGGATCGGTGCTACCCGCTATTGCTAGGCCGGCCATAGCATTACCCGCTTTGTACTGTCGAGTTCATACAATTAATAATAGCCCCTTTGAGCTCACCACCAGTCTGAAATCGTTTTTCTACGTCCTTCTCCAGTAGTCTATCTATTATAGGCCCGACACCGGGCGAAAGGTCAGGGCACAGTCGCGTAATGTCCGGATGCTTGTTATTGGCAATCTGAAACATCAATGCCGCCATACTCTCACCGCCGAAAGGCTGCTCACCACAAAGTAACTCATACATCATTACCCCGAGCGAGAAGAGATCTGATCGGCCATCGACCTTTTTCCCCGCCAGTTGCTCCGGTGACATATAAGACGGAGTGCCAAGGATAACCCCGGTCCGTGTTCGACTGGAAGCCGTAATGCGGGCGATCCCAAAGTCAGTCACTTTGATGCTCTTGCTCTTCTCGTCATACATAATATTGGCTGGTTTGATGTCTCTGTGGACCACGTCCTGTTTGTGCGCATAATCGAGCGCGTCGGCCACCTTTACGATCAGATCTAAGACCCACGCTTGAGACAGGCGCCCTTGAGACTTGATCAAGTGCGTAAGATCCTTGCCGTGCAGAAACTCCATGGCGATATAGGCCAGGTCATGTTCTTCGCCGGCATCGTATATGGTCACGATATTGGGATGGCTCAATCGACCGGCGGTTTCCGCCTCACGAAAGAATCGATCTTTTGCCTTTGCTAATTCTTCCTCTTCGAATTCGTCAGACAGCGCCATGGTCTTTATGGCAACCACGCGATTGATTTTCGGGTCGCGACCAAGATAGACAGTGCCCATTGCCCCCTTGCCCAGCTCTTTTTCGACTTCGTAACGGCCAAGCGTGGGTTTTTGATCGACACCGTCCAAAATAAGCGTGCCCCCGGGGGTCATGTGCCGATCGCCAAGTGTAATTGTGTGTTCCAGCGTTTCGCCGCGCTGTTTGCGTTCATTCGCGTCTTTGAACTTCGGATCGTGTTCAAGGATATAGTCGTAAGCCGACACGGCCTTGTTGAATTGACGTTTGCGCTCAAAATCGAGCGCAAGATTGTAGATTAGCTCTAATACTGACTTGTCGACCGGTAGCCGGCGAAACTTGTCCATGGCCATATCGAATTGACCCTGTCCCTGGAAGGACAGGCCCAGCATGCGGTTCGTCTGCGCTGAATCCGTTTCGACGGATTTCTTTTGGCGCTCAGTGGCAAAGAAACGCTTTGTAGTTAGCGCGATATGCCCGACTAGCAAAAGTAGTGCCGGTGGCACGGTTTGCAACCAAACCTTCTTGTCGATCAGCATATACTGTTCGGCACCCAGCAAGCCCAGGAATAGGGACAGCGACACGATCGCAGCGAGGGCAGCGCCCAGCTTAGGTAAGGCGAACATGAGATATAACGCGACGGCAACAAAGATACCGACGACAGCCGATTTAGTCCATGCCGGTTCTATATAAAAATGTTGGTTACGAATGCTGGCAATGACATTGGCGGTGAGCTCGGCATCGGACATGTTTGATGAAACGGGCGTCACACGGGTGCTGCCGACGCCCTTGGCGGTTGGACCGATCAGCACAATCTTGTCTTTGAAAGTGGAGGCATCGAGCGTGCCGGCACGAACATGGTGAAAGGAATAGATGGAAAACGCTTCTTCGTCGCCCTCGGCCGAGTAAAAGCCCGTGAGCATGCCCATGTCTGCGTCGGTCTTTATTAGTAAACGTCCGAGTTTGACACTTTCGCCCAAGTAAACGGTGATGTCTTTTGCCTCGAGATTGAGGCTACGTGCCGCGAGTAGCAAGGTGAGTGACGGGTAATAGTCTTCGTAGTGTTTGAGAACAAGGCTCTCTCTGCGTATGCCGCCATCGACATCAGGAAACAGATTAAGGTGCCCAATCCCCGCTGTCTGGTTACCGAAGACCGCTAACGGTGCAAGCTCGATCTTGTCGGTCTCCCGCGGAGTGCCGTTCACGTCCGGGCGAATGACAATCTTGCTCAAGCGGTTTCGCTGAATGAACTCAGGGGGATCGGCATCGGGGTTACCCAGTGGTACCTGCACATTGAAGAACATGGGCATCAATACGTTGCCCGCGTTTGGTATGGCCTCGGCGAGTCTGTTGTCGGCATCGAGATCTTGTTCGACGCGATTGATGAATTCCTTTATCTTAAATACCTGGGGTGCCGCTTCCGGTGGAAATTCGGTTTTGCCCATGAATGCCCGCAGTTCGCGGAAATAGGTTAGGCCTGGATCGGTCTGCGGTTCCGATAAGAATATCTGTAGCCCTATGACTTTGGCACCGGCCTCGGAGAGTTGGGTGATCATGTCCGCCAAAATCTTGCGCGGCCATGGCCAACGGCCGATTTCCTCGATGCTGTCGTCGTCAATGGCGACGATGGCGATCTCTTTGGTCGCAGCCGCATCACTGGGCGTGAGCTTGACGCCAGTGTCGTACGCCAGGCGCTCCATATTCTGTAGAAATGGAACGCCGTACAAGGTGGCCGCGGCGAATGCTAAGGAGACAATAAGGCCTAGAAACCAGTCCCGCTTCAACATCCCGTTTTTCTCATTTATGCACCGTAGGCTACGTTGATCATTATTATAGCCATTGGCGGTAAGGATTTGATGGCGTCAGTCTGATCAGAATGAGATTTAATTATAACCTATAATATGTTGATTTAAAGCCGAATTAGTCTTTTTCGACCAGCAAAAATTCTAACGCCTTGGTGTAAACTTGGGCCAACCGTGGCAGATCCTGCACGCGGACTCGCTCATTGGCCTTGTGGATGGTCTTGTTTATGGGCCCAAGCTCGACCACTTGGGCCCCCGTCGGTGCAATAAAACGCCCATCTGAGGTGCCGCCGGTCGTGGCTCGTTTAGGTTCGAGGCCGAGTTCGGTTTGCACCGCACTGGAGATCGCCTCAACGAGGGGGCCGTTGCCGGTCAAAAATGGGTCGCCAGAGCGACGCCAATCTAAGCTGTAGTCGATATCATGTCGGCGCAGGCTGGTCTGTACGCGCTGGCAAAGCGCGGCCGTGGTCACGGCCGGTGAGTAACGGAAGTTGAACAGGATCTCTAACGTTGATGGGATCACGTTATCAACCCCGGTGCCCCCGTGTATATTGGAAATCTGAAAGCTAGTGGGCGGAAAGTCCGCCGTTCCTTGGTCCCATTCGGTGTTTACCAACTCTGCGAGGGCAGGGGCGATGGCATGAATCGGGTTGTTGGCGAGGTCTGGGTAGGCGACGTGGCCCTGTACCCCATGGACCGTGAGGATGCCGTTCAACGAGCCCCGACGACCCACTTTTATGGTGTCACCAATGGTGCTCACAGAGGAGGGTTCGCCGACGATGCAATAGTCGATTTTCTTGCCCTGGCGGCTGAGCCAATCAACGACCTTGACGGTGCCGTCGGTTGCGATGCCTTCTTCGTCGGAAGTGATAAGCAGGCCTATCGACCCCTTGTGTTGCGGATGTCGTTCGATGAATTTCTCGATGGCAACAACAAACGCCGCCAACGAGGCCTTCATATCGGCAGCACCGCGTCCATAGATGTAGCCATCGCGTACTTCCGGGACAAACGGATCGCTATCCCACATATCGCGGGGCCCAGCTGGCACCACATCCGTATGACCAGCAAAGACTACCAGTGGTGCACCTTGTCCCCGCTGGGCCCAGAAGTTATCAACCTCACCAAATCGCAGGCGCTCTACTTCAAAACCAAGAGGACCAAGACGTCCTATCATGAGGTCCTGGCACCCTTCGTCATTCGGCGTCACCGATGGACGTGCCATCAATGCCATTGTTAGCTCAGCTATCTTCTCCATGGATCGAGCTACGCTAGATGTTCCTTAGAAGTTCGTTGATATTGATCTTACCGCGTGTTTTTTCGTCTACACGTTTGACGATGACGGCACAATACAATCCGTGACTACCGTCCGCTGCCGGCAATGTTCCCGATACGACGACGGAACCGGCCGGTACCCGACCATAGATGATTTCACCGCTCTCACGATCGAGAATCTTCGTGCTTTGACCTATATAAACACCCATTGAAATCACCGACCCTGTTTCCACGACCACACCCTCTACGATCTCCGAGCGCGCACCGATAAAACAGTTGTCCTCGATAATGGTCGGGGCGGCTTGAATCGGCTCAAGCACGCCACCTATGCCAACTCCGCCCGACAGGTGTACGTTTTTGCCAATGAATGCACATGAGCCTACTGTTGCCCACGTGTCGACCATTGTTCCTTCGTCGACATAGGCGCCAATATTGATGTAGCTAGGCATTAGCACCACACCAGGCGCAACATATGCGCCATATCTAACCGTAGCCGGTGGCACAACGCGGAAACCGCGCTCCCGAAAGCTTCGCGAGCTGTAGTCCACGAACTTAGAGGGAATCTTGTCGTAGTAATTGGTAAAGCTGCCTTTGATAAGGCTATTGTCTTCGATGCGAAAGTACAGCAGCACTGCTTTTTTTAACCATTCATTAACGACCCAAGTATTATTCGATTTTGTCACCACATGAGCCTTACCGCCGTCAAGCAGCTTGATGGCTTCCAAGACTGCATCCTTCACGTGTGTTTCAGCGGTTCTTGGCGTGATTTCGCCTCTACGCTCAAAGGCTTGATCAATCACCTGTTGGATTTCATTCATGAATGGCTCTCCAAGTAACGTTATCGCGGAATTCTCATCACGTTCCGCGCCAACTCACGGAAACATCAGGTAGTAGTATTCAACCTCGTTCTTGGGCTGGGTCCTTGGTTCGATCTATTGAGATCGGAATAGAGGTAATACGGACATTCGTTGTTGTGATTGGTAATGATAGAAAGTGACAGATTATAAGGCATCTGAGTTTTGGTCTCCAAATAGGGGTTGGGACGCATCGAGCTTGCTAACGGAGGCGATGATGCTAGACAAGCCACTCCTTATCTATAAGAATCATCGGATCGGCATTCCTCATCGTAGCCAGGAGCATCGATTGACCGCGTTTAGTACAGCCTTGAAATCTAAGGAGTTTGTCGTAACCAGTGAACTCAACCCACCGAAAGGTACCGACTTAACAAAACTGTATGAAGTAGCAGATCGCCTAAGAGATTACGTTGACGCATTTAATCTAACGGACTCACACAACGCAAGAATGTCAATCGCGCCGATGGCGGTCGCGCATTTGTTGCATGATAGAGGGATTGAGTCGATAGTGCAGGTGACTTCGCGCGACCGTAACCGCATTGCGTTGCAGGCGGATCTACTGGGCGCGGCCGTGCTCGGGATCAACAATATCGTTGTTATGGGTGGCGATCCACCGAGCCATGGAGATCACCCGGAAGCAAAGCCAGTATTTGACGTTTATGCAGCGATGATCATCGAAGCCGCGCGTGCGCTCGAAAACGGTACTGATCTCACGGGTAACGCCCTTAACGGCACGCCGAAATTTTGCGTGGGCGCGGTAGTGAATCCCGGGGCAACTAATATCACCGATGAGATCAAGCGAATGGAAGAGAAGATCGAAGCCGGGGCTGATTTTCTTCAGACCCAAGCAATCTTTGAACCTGGGGCATTTGAAAAATTTGTCAAACGGACCAAATCTCTTAACGTACCCGTTCTCGCGGGAATTATTCCTTTGAAATCAGCAAAGATGGCGGCGTATTTAAACGCTAAGGTCCCCGGCATTCATGTGCCGGACGCGCTCATCCGGGAGATCGACGATGCTGTGGAACCGGACAACACGAGCGCCGCTATCGCGGCTCGGACAATCAAGGCGCTAAGGGGGCTTTGTCAAGGAATTCACATCATGCCAATCGGTCGCGAACGGCTCGTCCCTCGCATACTGGAAGAAGCGGGTGTTGATAGCAGCCCATCCTGACCTACTTGGATTAATTGACGTTTATTTCTTACGCTCGCCGAATATCGCAGTACCGACGCGCACTAACGTCGCACCTTCGGCGATGGCTATCGAATAGTCGTTAGTCATCCCCATTGAGAGCTCCGTAAATCCCTTTAGGCCAAAGCGCTCGGCGCAATCGTCTCGTAGTTGTCGTAACTGAGCGAACCCATCGCGTAACTCCAATTCGTTAGCGGTGTAAGCTCCCAACATCATCAGTCCGCGCAACACCACGCCAGCAGGTTCAGCCTCTAAGATTTGCTCGATCAAGGCAAACACATCTTTGGGTGTTGCGCCGTGCTTGCTAGATTCACCCGTCACGTTCACTTGAATAAGGCCATTGATTTGTTTTCCAGCCCGTTGTGCATGGCGCGACAGTTTCGTCGCCAGGTCAAACCGATCAATAGAGTGTACCCAGGCGAACTGGCCCGGAACGAATTTAACCTTGTTGGTCTGCAGGTGGCCAATAAAGTGCCACGTGAGATCGTGGCCTTCGAATCGGGGAATCTTGGTGCGTGCGTCTTGAATCTTATTTTCGCCAAACTCCATCTGGCCGGCGCGGACCGCCGTCTCCACCGCTGATACCGACATGGTTTTGGAGACGGCGATAAGCCTAATATCGCTCGAATCTCTGTTCGCTGCACGTGCTGCACTGGCGATGGTTTGGCGAACCGCCGCAAGGTTTTGCGCGATATAATTAGGCGAGAAAGTACTGGGATTTGTCGTCGGTAATTGGGCCATGGCGTTGTATACGCCTGCCCCGCTTACTTGTCGATAGTTGTGCGACTAACTCTTGTGCGCTACGAGCCGTACGCGGCGATTCAAGTATCCTTTCGGATTTACCGACTTACCTCGACGCAACACCTCAAAGTGAAGATGAGGGCCGGTGGAGCGCCCGGAGGTGCCGACGGTGGCGATCGGTTGACCGCGATCCACGCGATCACCGACCTTGACCAAGACGCTCTTGGCATGGGCATAACGGGTGACGATATTGCCGTGGGTGACTTCAACCAGGAGGCCATAGCCG
>CAXMNC010000205.1:0-5347 GCA_964194625.1 Acidiferrobacterales bacterium | reverse complement strand
CTTTACACGGAAAATGCAGACCGAAGAAACAGTTCGGGCAAACACACCAGAGGTCGAGCGGAAGTAGAGAAGATGTATGAAACGCTTATATTGAATCGCCCCATGCGCAGTATCCCACCAAATTGGCAAATCAGTTTCGAGTTCGAAGTACGCTTTCTTCGTCCCGATGTAGCCATATTGGATGGATTTTATTCCCTACCGGATAGCAGGAGAGGAATCTTTACTGTTTTGGCTACCAAGGAGAATGGCAAGTGGATGATGGCTGCGGGTAGGGATGGTGGCATCATCAATTAAATGAGCATCTAACACCAGCTTGCAGCATATATGGATTCCGCCACGACTGCTCTCGATAGCGGTCACTCAATTCAGGAGCTGTAACTTCTCAGTTCGGTACGAAACGGACATTAGGCATTGATGTGATAATATGTTATCCAGTCAAATACCTTTTAATCCTGCGGCAATCTGGTCCTGAGTTCGGCGGTATGCGCATCAGATGGGAGTAAGCACATCGTGATACTGATCACTGGAGCAACGGGTCAAGTTGGAAATGAGGCGGTGAGCGTCCTTGTCGCAGCTGGTGCGGCGGTACGTGCGCTTGTGCGCGACCCCCCCTCCAGCAGTTCAACGCTCCAGGGCGTTCAAGTTGTGCAGGGCAGCTTCGATGACGACGAGTCACTGGCCCGCGCGTTTGACGGAATCGACACGATGCTTCTTGTGGGCAGGGACAGTCCGGACACTGTTTCACAGCAGCAGCGGGTGCTCGCGCACGCTCGACGCGTCAACGTGCGGCATATCGTAAAGTTATCTGCTATCGGAGCTTCATTAGATTCTCCAATCGCGCTAATGCGAGACCACCATACTATCGACGAGGAGATCCAGGCTGGCCCAGCGAGCTGGACGCTTCTCAAGCCGCATTTGTACATGCAGAATCTATTGCGCGCCGTAGACGTCATTCGAAAAGGTCGAGCGCTTTCAGCTCCGATGGGGCATGACCGCTTTCCCCTAGTTGACACGTGCGATGTAGGCGCCGCCGCAGCGATGGTACTCGGGAATCCTTCCGCCCACGCCGGTGAAGCCTATGCGCTCACCGGGCCCGACGCACACAGCTACGATGAGGTTGCGACTGCGCTCTCTGTTGTCACCGGCCGAACAGTCCCGTATGAACCAGTTTCACCTCAAGATTTTGAAGCTAGGCTGCTCGCGTTGGGCACTCCAGACTGGCGTGCGTTCGATCTTGCTCACATCGCGTCCACGTACAACCCCTCGGACAATGCTGTCTCACCTGATCTTCCGATGCTTCTCGGCCATGGACCACGATCGCTCTCCGAATTCTTGCAGGATCACCGCGATCTTTTTGCTGACGTCGGGCCGAGCGCAACAAACCACTAGCATGGAGAGATGTCTGCTTATGGCTACCACTCGACGACTTCGTTCCGGTGCTCAATGACCGTTATGCGGGTGCCGGGACCCGATGCAGCGTGTAAGATGGATCGCTACAGTGGGTCAATGGCGGGTATAAACTACTTATTGCCGATGACTATCGCTAATTCCGAGGTTTGAGAATTTTTCCCCTCCATAACTAGAAAATTTCCGCAAAGCAGACGCTCAATTTAAAGAAACGAGCGTCGTACTACGGCCATAAAGAGACACTCGGTATACTTTTCAGTTTTCAGGCCAAACCCCGTTTTGGGCCCAGATTAACCTCTAAACAATAGGATAATTTTCCCGTGAGAATTTGCTTTTTATACTAAAAGTGGCGCTAACTCCATTCTACGAAAGAGACTCAAGTAGTGAATTCGCCGCGCGCAAGTCCGGCGTACCGAAACCCTCGCTGAACCATTCATAAATTGGTGTAATCAGATCCCGCGCCTCAGATTCTCTTTCCTGTGACCGCCAAAATTCAGCAAGGCTGATGGCCGTACGCAATTCCCATGACTTTGCTTCATGCTCGCGTGCCACCTCGAGCGCCTTTATAAATGCGCTTTCCGCATTATCTGGTTGCGGCTTTTCTTTGCTAAGCAAATACTCACCTTTAATTCGCAGCAATTCCGGCTCCATCCAGCGATCACCGGTCACGCGACAATAGTCAATTGCCTGATTGATTAGTAGCATCGCGTCATCCTGGCGACCAATGCCATGTAAGGCCAACGATTCAGAACTCCAAAAAAGCCCACTGCATATCCGTCCTCCGATGGCCTTCCAGAACTCGTTGGTGCGCGCGGTAAAGGCATAGCCGGATTTGAAATCGCCCTGCAGTATCAACGCACGTCCACGCCAGTTGTTGGACATCATGTTGCGAGCGAATTCACCCAGGGCTTCCTGCTCGATGATCGCGTCGGCTTCGTCACAGTATTCCAGAAGGCGTTTGGTTTCACCGCGCTCAGCCAAGCACTCGTTACCAGCAGTCAGGGCGAACGCAGAATTAAACGGGTGGCCAATACCGCGCGCCAACACTGTGGCTTCTTCGGCCAGCTCCAGACTCCGGTCGGGGTGGCCAGTGATCCATTCGAGTAGGCCGCCGGCCCAGAGCAATGAGAAAACCAGCGGATCGTGGTTACAGTAAGATACAATGTGAGCATGCGCTTTTATGCTGTATGTGTCTCGGATGTGTGTGGTGTAACGCCTTGCTCGGCCATACTCGGCCTGCCAGAAAAACTGGCAGCCAGCTGTCATGTCGCGCACAGCGGATAATTCGACGTCTTCAGCCTCATCGGCTGTCGATTCCAGTTTGTCCAGCCAGTACAAAGTCGGTTCAAACTCCGACCGTGTCCAGTAGTGAACGCACAGTCCCCACAATATAGGTCCCAACGCTTGCTGCCGGCCGTATTTCACGGCTAGGGCGAAGGCCCTTTCCAGGGCGTCAGACACCGAAGTATGTGGCCACCCGAACAGCGCCATGCGCGCAGTTCCGAGGGCGATTCGTATGTCGAGTTCGAGTGTATCGTGGACGCTGCCCGCCTCCATCGCTTCGACCTCTTTTAGGCCCAGTTCCAGTTCTCGGGTGGCCTCAGTAAGAGCTGACAAGCGCAGTGACCGGTTGCCTGCAGTCAGGTAATTCTCGGCCGCACTATTATGAATTTCTGCTTTGGCGAAGTGATGCGCGAGAACCGCCGCATCTGGGTTGTCGGATGCAGCTATCGTCTCCGCGATGCGTGCATGCAATTGCTTTCGTCGGCTAATCAGTAGACTTTCGTGGGCGGCGTCCTGAACAAGGGCGTGTTTAAAAATATACTGGGTACGAACTCCCGAGCCGCGGCGAAAGATCAGTCCAGCGTTCACCAGTTGGTCAAGTTTTTCGTCGAGGTCATCGGTGCTGATGATCGAAGCCAGTAGGGAGCTCGAGAATTCGCGTCCGATGCACGCGGCGGCCTGCGCGACTTCCTTGACCGGGGAGAGCCTGTCGAGGCGCGCCATCAGCGAATCCCTCAGGGTAGTTGGAATGGCCATAGGCGACAGCACACTCTCAGACTTGAGCTGTCCGCCTACCTCCCGCACCACTCCAGACTCAAGCACTGTCTTGACTAGTTCCTCAACGAAGAGTGGTACGCCATCGGTGCTTTCGAGAATCTGGGCCAGAACGTTCTCCGGCAGCGCCTTACCGCCAGTCACTCGCTCGGCGAGCTCGCGCCCATCCCGGCGGCTGAGGCGATTGAGTGAGTGGCGGGTGACGTGCCCATATTCTTCCCAGTGCTTGTCGAATTCCGGGCGGTGTGTCACGACCATCAGTACTGGCAATTCCTGGATGCGGTCGACAAACGCGTCGAACACCTCCAGGGTTGACGGGTCAATCCAATGCACGTCCTCGACCAGAACGACTACGGGATAGCGACGGGCGAGTAACTCGAGTTGCTCGACGAGCACCGCGATGGTTTCGACTTTCTGTTTAACCGGTGACAAATTGAGGATTTGGTAACGGTCCACCGGCAGTGACATCAGCGCCGCGAGCAGTGGCGCCGCGAGGGCGTTTGATGATTCACGGACCAAGTCCTCGAGTTTGTCGAGCATGTCGTTGTTGGCATCGTTATTCGTGAACCCGGCGGTGGATCGTAGCTGATCGATTACCGGCAGAAACGCGGTATTGACACCGTATGGAGAGCATTGATAGCGTACTGAGGCGTAGGACTCGGTGCCCAGCAGTTCGCGCGATTCGCGAAGAATACGACTCTTACCAATGCCGGCCTCGCCGGACAACAGCACGGCCTGCCCTTCACCCGAACAGGCCTGTAGCCAGCGATCCGCAAGCATTTTGAGTTCGCTCTCGCGGCCGATGAACGATGTCAGCCCCCCAGCGGTAGCAGCTTCGAATCTATTCGCGTCTTTGATCGCGATAGCGCGGTAGGTCTGCACTGGTTCGCTGAACCCTTTCAATCGCTCCGCTTCGAGGGTTTCCACATCGATGCGACCCTCGACCAGATGCTTAGTCGCTTCGGCGATGACCACGCCCCCCGGTGGTGCGATGCCTTGCAACCGGGCCGCCAGGTTTGGCGTCTCGCCGAGCACCGTTCGTTCTTCAGAGGCGCCTTCTCCGATGATGTCCCCCGCGACCACCATGCCCGTCGCGATGCCCACACGGACCGCGAGTTCGACGTCGTATGGCGGATCTAGCGATGCAACTTCCTCCACAACGCCGAGCCCAGCTCGCACTGCACGTTCTGCGTCGTCCTCGTGCGCAGCCGGATAGCCAAAGTAAACCAGTAAGCCGTCGCCCATGTAGCGGGCCACATAGCCATCGA
Organism: Acidiferrobacterales bacterium; assembly: GCA_964194625.1. Lineage (GTDB taxonomy): Bacteria > Pseudomonadota > Gammaproteobacteria > Acidiferrobacterales > SPGG2 > SPGG2. The sequence goes on along the minus strand of CAXMNC010000205.1, from coordinate 614 downwards.
AGCGGGTGATTGCTGCGTTGCAGGCACTCTGGTAGGACGCGACCAGATGTCCTAGGTCTTCCGGGTCGAGTCTCTGCGACAGTTCTGTGGAACCAACGAGGTCGCAGAACATCACTGTGAGTTGGCGGCGCTCAGCCTCGCCTTTGCGGACCGCAGTGAGAACGGGGGTGGAGTTTTCCCCGCTCAATGCCTTTATCGCGCTGAGAATCGTTTTCCTGTGGCCGAGAGAGCTAACCCCGAGATCCTTCAGATCATCGTTGGTCAATTCAGAAAGGTGTCTAGAGTCGATATCGTTATCGGCGAAGTTTGAGACATATTCGCTGAGACCAAGATTCCCCAGCCACTCTGATACGTCATCAGGCATCCTTAATAATCCTGAATTTACAGAAGATACAGTCTACCAAAACCTACTCGAGCCTGTGGCCGGAATTTTTTGCGAGCCCAGACTCTGGGTTCTTATACTATGAGAGTCCGTTATGGGTCGTTATCCGACCCTCATCAGTGAATATTGAGTGTCTGCTTTACGGCATTTCCTGGTTTTGGGAGAAAAAATTCTCCAACTTCGGATTTAGCATTATCCATCGATAATAATTTCTCCAAAGCAGACGCTGGCA
>CAXMNC010000204.1:0-3176 GCA_964194625.1 Acidiferrobacterales bacterium | reverse complement strand
TTAACTCCTCTTCCAGTTTCTTCACCCGTGATCTGATCGTCATCAGCCTTTAGACTCCTACCGTCTTTTCCAACTCACAAATTCGCTTCTCAAGCCTATCTGCTTCCTCGATCTTGGCTTGGGCCGCAAGCGCCTGGAGTAGCTTCGCGGCTTGCTCGGGTGTCACCTGGCTTGATGCCACGGCTTGAATGACGGCCGCTCCCTGTTCGGTTAGTGTGCCCTTGAGTGCTCGCAGTTCGACCGGCTCATCGGTGGCCCTGACCGGCGGGACAAGGCGCTCCAGACAAAGCCGCAGTGCGGTGACATCGCCCGCCAAGGCGAGGTGGACGGCCTGTTTCACCAAATCCTTTGCATGAGGCTCCAACAGGGCGCGTAGTTGGCTGTCGTGGCAGTACCCTTGGGCCTGCCCTTGGGGTTTCCAGATTGTCCTGGCTTAAATTTCGACATGTCTGTTAGCTGCCTGCTTTATCAGGGACCACTCCTATATGATTTTGACTTTCATTGAGGGCTTTCGTTCCGTGCCATCCTGAAATTCGCCTGATCTCAGGCTAGTAAACAACGCCGCAGTACCTCAATTATGGCGGCGAGATGAATCACAACGCTGTCCCATGGGTTGTGAGAGGATCTATTCCGATCAGACACTTATCCTCGGTGTTCACTCGCTTTTGATGGGACAGGGTAGTAGGGTTTTGCCCTATGTATGCAGCGGTTTGCGCGGATTTGGGGTGCTGGCTGTTAACCACCTTGTCGGCGGTTCGAGTCCGTCCCGGGGAGCCAGCTTTTCAAAGAGTTACGTCCCTTTAACTCTCCCCTTTACTTCAACTGTGCCAGTTTTGTGCCACTGGTAACTACGGCTCGCGGCTTACCCAACCGATCTGCATACTGATGATGGGTGGCTAAATGAGCATACCGCCTTGCCATTTTCTCGCTTTCCCACCCGGCCAAGGAGCAAGTTCACGGATACGCGCATGCGTCGGTTCCTTTTCTTTATGCCATCTATTCTGAAGGGTTAAACATAACCCAGCGTGAAACAACAACCCAATTAGAAGGCTCTGATTCTGGACCCCGTGGTCTCTCAGGAAGGTGGGCACCCAACGAGGTAATATAATGGCTCCTGCTAGGCCAACTAAGCAAGTGCCGATCAAACGATTCGCGGGCCGGATGGAAGCATTCAAATCTTTGATTCCGGGGATAAGGGAATGGCAGTCCGTATAATCACCCTTGGCCTTCTAATAGGTCTCTCTCTAGCAACCTTCGCCGATACCCTCACCGGCAAGGCCGTCAAGATTACGGATGGCGATACCCTCTATGTCCTCGACGCTACTTACGGCCAGCCCATGACTTCTGTGCTACCCTCGGACCGTTAACTTGACGGTACCTTTTGCCGTGCGCCCACAGAACCAAATCCCCAAATTGCTGCTTTCACTGGGTCTGGATTACATACGCTGGACGCAGTTGACACCCATGCTCATGGTGTGGGGTGTCGCCGTGCTGATGTTACTGGCGCTGACTTTAGTCAGTTTTCAGGAACAAACCTTCTCAGCGCTGGAATGGCTGATGCAGTGGCTGATGCAACTCCCAATAGTGGGGGAGCGCATCACACAGGTGCTGTCGGATCAGGATAGCGAAATGCACATGACCACAGCCGATTTCAAATCATTCATGCTGTCTGCCTGGTCTGTTGTCTCGCTTGTATTCATGCTGGCCAGCATGGCCATTTCCGCATTGTTTGGACCATTTGAACCCTGGACCCTGAAGCGCAAATTCCTGATTGTTGGAATCGGCGTGGGGCTATTGCTGACCGGAATGATCTTCAATTATTACGCCGCCCCCGATAAGTTCGATGGTGGCTTATCGGGATGGGCGCTCAACTTTTCCCTGATGGGTCTGATGGTATTTCTGGTCAGCGCGTACAGCTTGTCGATTTCCCACTTCCTGCTTTTTTTAAATAAAGCCCTGTTTGGGGACAACAGTGCGGACACCCATCATTCCTCTGCATAGTGCAATACAAAGGAGCCGAAGGCGACCCGCCACGAGTTCTTCTTTTGTGTAGGCTTCTGGATCAGCCACAATCGAATCTACGTCGTACAAGGCTTCGGCAATGCACACTTGGAGTTCTTGGTTGAAGTCGTCTTGTTTGGGGGTGAGGTAGAAGCAGGGCATGGGCTCTGGCTACTTTTTCGCGCCGTGCTGCTTGAGCAACTCGATTACCCCCCGCCGCTGGGTGCGCCGAATCACGAGGTAGGCGGCCAATGCCCCGAACGCAACAGAGAGCAGGTCTAAGGGATCAAAGGTGCCGTAAACAAAATAGTCGGCGGTCCGATCCAGGACGGGTAGGTGCTCAAACCACTGCGGTACTAAATTCGACAGCCAGCCTGCAACCTGTGGGTGCTGGCCCATCTCAAAGGTCGCATCCACCAAGAACCAGCCGAGGCAAACCGTGATGGCGGCTCGCTTGGCACCGCCCACTAACGCAATCGTTAGCAAGCTAAAGGCGAAGACATGGGCGAAGGTGGGCAGACTGTGCCCGATGACGCCGAATACCGAAGAGGTAAGGGAGAATTGACTGAGATCGCCAGGAACAAAGATCGTTTGTTCCCACGGACGGTCCAGGAAGTAGACTGCCGTCCCGAGTAGTAATACCGCCAGCCCGATTACTATCTGGGCCTTATTCGTTTGGCTCACGCTAACCTCGCTACAACACCGTACTATCCGCAGGAATCCAGAGCGTGGAGGGCATAACCCCTCAAAAGCACAAAATTGTTACAACGGCAGGTAAATATTGCTGGGCTCTTCCAGGAGCGACGACTGTCCGCACCTGCCAACCACAGCAAACCACCTTCGCTACGGGAGATCAAATATACTGCTATCTGTGAGGTCTTTAAATCCAGTATTCCAGGGATAAAGGAATGGCAGTCCGCGTAACTACGCTTTTCCTCCTCGTATTTCTCTCCCTGGCGGCCTTGGCCGATACCCTCACCGGCAAGGTCGTCAAGATCACGGATGGCGATACCCTCTATGTCCTCGACGCCAATTATAAGGAACACAAAATCCGGTTAGCTGGGATTGATGCGCCTGAGCGAAAGCAGGCTTATGGACTCAGCGTATGGAGCGCACGAAGAACTTGATCCAAGATATCTGGCTGCTGCCCTCCCATGTTTTCTTCTTCAGCAACT
>CAXMNC010000203.1:0-12786 GCA_964194625.1 Acidiferrobacterales bacterium | reverse complement strand
TAAGCCAGTAACAGGTGGAACGTTGCTCGGTATCGCACCGTTTGTCGGTGAGGGAAACCTTCCGCTTGAGACCTTGGTAGGTTCCGGTTTAGGCGGACGTTTGTTTCTGGACCTTTCCAAACTAGGCCGGGGAACACTGATCACGGCCAAGGATAAATTTTTTATTCGTACTCGCTACCCAGACCGATTGCGCCAACGCGGGCCGTGGAAAATATTGGTAGATGGCCTGGTTGGGCAACCCACAGAATTGTTGTTGAATGATCTTTTGCGTGATGAAGTGCCACAGGGTGCGCAGCTGCTCGAGTGTTCGGGTAACGGCCCCAATGGTCGATTTGGCTTGATCAGTACCGCGCGTTGGGAGGGCATTCCGATCGCAAAAGTATTGAGCAGGGTCAAAGTCGTGCCACGCGCGACGCGCGTCATTGTTTCTGGATTCGATGAGCATTCGAAAACCTATCCTGGATCTGTAGCTGGTGCAAGCTGGGCATTTTCGTTTGAACAACTGGAGAAAACCGGCGCTTTCTTGGCGACAGCGATGAATGGGCTGCCATTGCCCAAAGATCACGGTTACCCAGTTCGTCTTGTAATGCCCGGTTGGTATGGAAACACGTGCATAAAATGGGTCAACCGCATTGTATTGGTGAATGATAGCGCGCCGGCCACTGGCCACATGAAGGAGTACGCAAGCCGTACACATCAACGCGCTATGCATAACCTTGCTAAGGACTTCGAACCAGCGAATATGGACCTCGCAGCCATGCCAGTACGGGTTGAGCAATGGCGCGTTGGCGGAAAGATTGTGTATCGGGTAATCGGCATCCTATGGGGCGGTGAAAACCAAACAAATTCACTGGCTATTCGTTTTAATCCCGGCATGAACTACGTGCCGGTGCAAGACTACGATCATCAGACCAATGCCACATGGACGATTTGGTCGCATCTGTGGAATCCGAAAGTACCGGATCGTTACCAGATACGCCTTAAGGTCAATGATCCCACGATTCCTACTCGACGGCTGGATAATGGCCATTACGTTCGTACTGTCGATATAAAGGAGGCCTGACGCTCGTTTTCTTTCGCAACCAGGTGTGAAGCGATGCTCGTTCGTCTTCCCGGTTCGAATAAGAATCTTATCGTAGACTCTTAGGTGATTTGTGACGGCCATTCATTGTCGCGTTTCTAAGGTGGTGCATGTCTGGTGACGTTTCATCCTGTCTAATCGATTCTTAATTGCTAAGTGAAAACGAAACGGATGTCCTCTGTTGCCAAATCTTTTGATCCTGACGCGCTAAACTGGCCAGTTGGCCTGATTCTACTCGTAGCCTCAATTACTATACTTATTACTGGTTACGCCGACTGGCTCAGCGATGAGCAGGCCATCATGAGCACGGCGGTACGCGTGGAGCTTTGGCACGAGGACGAAACGGTAGGGCGGGCAGCGATCGATGCAGTGATGGCTGAGATGCGCTGTCTACGAGCGTTTTTGTGATGGGTGTGGAAAAGGCGCTGTCGTTGGTCGAGTCTTTGCCGGGGGTTGATGTCGTCGTCACCGACGCCAGCGGTCGTATGTACTATTCATCGGTCCTCTTACGCCGACAATCTCAGTAAACCAGCCGGTCGTCACGAGATAGTTGGCGTTCGCGCGACGACTCCCCGGTTTGTCTTACATCAACCAGTGGTTCATGCCGCAAATACCGTCTGTCGGATCCGAACGTGAGATAACTAGTTGTTTTAATTGAGCTCATGCTAGGGTCTTGCGAGCATTATCACGGGTCCTGACGTTAAAGTTTCGGCAGGACTTGTCCATACTGTGTGGAGCTTTGGCGTAGTTTTAAGGATTGAGCCGCCAAAGCGAGTCGCCTCGAGTTAGTTCCCCGGGCGTATGGGATTTGGGTGGGGGAATCAGGAGGAGACCATAAGCAAGGCAGTGATTCGGCTAGGAAAGGCCCAGAAGTTAATTGGACTTGTTACTTACGGGTTTGTTTTAGGACTGGCTGCTTGTAGCGGCGGGTCCGATTCGTCCGGTTCTGCCGTGATCGAGGGCAGTCCACCCATTGCCTTCGTTCAACGCACGGTCGACATGGCTGGCAATCCAACAGATGGGCTGTTCAATAATGGCAGTGTCGACCTCTTTATCCGCGGTGCCTCCTCCCCCAGTGTCGCCGGCACAAACATTACCCACAGTTACACACATGATTCAAATGGGGTGTGGACCGGTGACGTGTCCGAACCCAAAGTGTCCCATGATGCTGAGCGATTGTTGTTGTCGATGCGTTGCAGTGGCACCGCTTCGGCAGCAGCAGATTCCGGTGGTACCAACAAATGGAACATCTGGGAGTATGACATTCGTAGTGCGGAGTTGTTCTCTTTTAGTGCTGACGTGACCTAGATTTTCGTATCGTTTTGGTACTGATGATTTTCCTGAGGTAGAAACAATGATGCATAAACTCAAACTACTATCGATAGCAATTATTATTACTGTGGTAGCTAGCGATGCCTATGGACAGTCTTCACAAGACGACTTTCGTTCCTTAGACGAAAAGGCGCAATCGTTAAAAGAGGAGGTCCTGCAGCTCAATCGTGACTTGTTTTTGCTAGAAGAAGAGCTGCTCTTTCCAGCAACGACGCAGGTAGCTGTATTTCTATCCATGGACGTCGGCGAGTTATTTCAGTTGGACTCGGTACAACTCAAGATCAACGACAAAGTAGTTACGAACCATCTCTATACCGAGCGCGAAGTTGATGCACTATTCCGGGGCGGTGTACAGCGGCTTTACAGCGGTAATTTGCGAACCGGTAAACATGAAATCGTGGCAATTTTCACAGGCAGAGGCCCGAAGGGCCGCGACTACCGTCGGGGTACAACATTGGTTGTCGAAAAAACGACCAACCCGAAGTACATAGAACTAAAGATCATCGACGATGCACAAAAGCAACAACCCGGATTTAGCGTAAAACAATGGGAGCAGCTATAAACCCGTGAAGCTATTCGCTTGCACGACGGTCGTTAGTCTACCGGTGCGACTGGGTGTAGTCGGCGCCATCTTGGTTATGGTCTTTAGTGCTGCCACATACGCTAGAGATGGGCGCTGGGGTGAAGTAAAAGACCCACACTTCGGTGAGGTGTTATTCCATTTTTATCAACAAAAATACTTCTCTGCCATTGCGCATTTAATGACCGCACAAGCTGAGCAGCGTGTAGAGCATCACAGAGATGAAGCTGAGTTATTGCGTGGAGGTATGTACTTATCCTATGGCCTTCACCGCGAAGCGGGCAAGATATTTCAGCGACTTATAGATGAAGGCGTGCCAGCTGACGTACGTGATCGTACTTGGTTTTACTTGGCGAAGACTTGGTATCAACGCGGCTATCTCGAGCAGGCGGTGGACGCACTATCGCGAGTTCAGCAAACTTTGCCGGGAGATTTACAAGGAGAGCGCCAAGTGCTGGCGGCCCTATTGCTAATGAAACGCGAGAAATTCAAGGAAGTGGTAAAGGTACTAGGACGATTTTCGGATCGATCAGAGTGGGCCTCGTACGCTCGCTACAATATGGGTGTCGCGCTGGTTAGGGTTGGTGAAAAGAACGATGGCGTAAAGCTTCTGGAAGATATCGGCGGAATGCGGGCCGACAGCAATGAAATGAGAGCACTCAGGGACAAGGCCAATCTGGCGCTGGGCTATACGTTCTTGCGTCTTGGTGGCCCTGAACGAGCCAAGTCCTATCTGGAAGACGTACGCCTCAAGGGGCCATTTTCCAACAAGGCGCTGCTCGGCATGGGATGGGCATTATCGGCGCGTGGCCAACACGAGAAATCGCTCGTGCCGTGGATGGAGCTTCAGAGTAGAAATCCGATTGATGTTGCAGTTCAGGAATCCCTGCTTGCCGTGCCGTATGCCCTGCGGCAACTTAGTGCCGCCAAGCAATCGTTACAGAACTACGAGGCAGCAATCTCTGTCTACAACGCGGAGATCGTGCGTTTGGGACACGCCATTGAGTCGATCCGTGCCGGCAAACTCTTAATAGCTGATCTACTAGAGGGCCCGGCGACTGAAACCGGTTGGTTCTGGCGTCTAAAGCGCTTGGCTGACACGCCCGAGAATCGCTATCTGGCACATTTACTAGCGAGTCATGAATTTCATGAGGCATTGAAGAACTATCGGGATCTGGTCTTTTTGTCGGCTAATCTGAGTCAGTGGCTCACTAACATTGATGCATTTGATGCGATGCTCGAAACCCGAAGAAAGGGCTATGAAGAACGTTTACCGCGGATTATCCAGAAGCACAACGCATTAGACCTGACGGCATTAATGGAACGGCGCGATGACTATGCGGAAAGGCTGGCAGTTATTGTAGGCCAACACAATGCAATGGCGTTGGCGAACACTGAGGAACGGCGCCTACTTGCTACGTTAGTCCGCGTTAATACAAGGATAGATCGCATCTCGGACGATACTGATGTTGCCGATTACCGCGCAAAGCATAAGCTCTTTAGTGGTCTGCTATCCTGGCGAATTAGTACGGACTACAAACCTCGCTTGAGACGCGCGGAAAAGGCTATCCAGGAACTCGATGATGCGCTCGTGCAAGCCGAGTCTCGCCAACAGTCGTTGCAGGCCGCGCAAAAGTATGCACGCAAGGGATTTGAGGGTTATCAATCTCGAATAACTACGTTGCGCCAACGCCTTCGAAAACTAGAGGGTCAGGTGAAGACCGTGGTTCGCGATCATCAGCACTATCTTCAAGAGCTGGCAGCAGCAGCGCTCGAGGATCAGAAAAAGCGGCTGCGCGCATATATTATCCAGGCGCGGTTCGGGATCGCGCAGATCTACGATCGTTCCGTGAGTCGGGTTGAAGAACAATGATTGTGGTACGCCCGGGTCTGGCGTTAGTGGTTTGCCTGGTTTTGGCGGCATGTTCCTCCGTTAAGAAAAACGACAGCCTGACTATAAAAAGTCTTGAAGGACGTAGTATAGATCTAAAGCAGGATGCGGTCGTACAAGGTGGATTGAGCAAGGCCATCGAGAGTTATCGTGCGTTTCTTGAGAGTGCAGCTAGCGATCCACTGCGGCCCGAGGCGATGCGTCGTTTGGCGGATTTAGAAATGGAAAGGGTTGAAACGGCACAGTTCCGTAATGCCGAGACGCTGGAAAAAGGCATAAGGCACGAGTCTTTTCCGGTCGCCAGAAAGCTGCAACCTGCCGATTACGAAAACGCCATCGCGTTATATGAAGACTTGTTGGAAACATATCCCGACTATCCGGGCAACGATCAAGTGCTATATCAGCTTGCGCAGGCATTTGAGCAAGGTAACGATCAGCAGCAGGCCTTGCGCATACTTGATCGTCTTGTTAGTGCACACCCAAACGCCAAGTTTATCGACGAAGTGCAGTTCCGTCGTGGTGAGCTGCTTTTCGTTATGAAGTCCTATGATGGTGCAGAACAGGCGTACGATGCGGTATTGAGATTTGGTGACGAGGCGCTCTTTTACGAAAAAGCACTATACAAGCATGGTTGGTCTTTGTTTAAGCAATCACGTTACGAGGCAGCACTTGATTCCTTTATTGCCCTGATAGATCGAAAGTTTAGTGACAAGGAGGAGGATAAAATCCTTGCCGAAGCACCGGATCTGTCGCGGGCGGAAAAGGAACTCGGGGATGACGCCTTCAGAGTAGTGACCCTGAGCATGTCGTACCTCAATGGCGCCGATTCGATTTCGAATTACTTCAAACAGAACGGTCCGCGGCCTTACGAGGCAAAGATTTATCAGAATCTTGGTGAACTCTACATAAAACAAGAACGATATGTAGACGCGGCGGACACTTTTAATGCCTTTGTTCGTCAATATGACAATGATTCTCGTGCACCGCTTTTCCAAGTTAAGGTGATGGGAGCATATAAACAGGGCGGTTTTCCCACACTACTCATACAGGCGAAGGAAGAGTTCGTTGTCCGCTACGGGGTTGAAAGTGAATTCTGGCGTTCGCAAGACGAGGTGACTAGGGCCTCAATCGCACCGCACTTGCGAGCGAACATCGAAGATTTGGCTCGACATCATCATGCACGAGCACAGAAAACGAAGAAAACATCCGATTATCTGCAGGCGGCACGATGGTATACGACATTTGTCAGGTCGTTCCCTAAGGACGATCGTACACCTGCCGTGAACTTCTTGCTTGCCGAGGCATTATTTGATGGCAAGCATTTTGGGCGAGCGGCGCTCGAGTACGAGAAGACCGCCTACGATTACGGGTCGCATACCAAGGCGGCTGAGGCGGGCTATGCTGCCTTGTTAGCACACACGAAGCATGCCGAACAGCTGAGTGGACAAGAACAGGCCGCATACCGGCGAGACGTGATCACCAGTTCACTGCATTTTGCCCAAGCCTTCCCCAAACATGAGCAGGCAGCAGTCGTGTTGACCAAGGTCGTAGAAGACTTATTTGTATTGAACGAGCCTGAACAGGCCGCGGCAGCGGCGCAGGCGGTTATTGCGATGAAGCCGACGCCCAAGGCTACACTTCGGCGTACAGCCTGGACGGCGATCGCACATACTCAGTTCGAAAAAGGGGCTTATCAGCAGGCGGAGCAGGGGTACCGCGAAGTACTCAAGCTGACACCACAGAAAGACCCCGAACGAGCGACCTTGATCGAGCGTCTAGCGTCATCGGTTTACAAACAGGGAGAACGCCTACGTGCGGCCGGAGATTTGGCGGGTGCGGTTGCTCAGTTCCGCCGCGTCAGAAATGTTGCACCGGCATCCAAGATTGTTGCCACTGCGGAATATGATGCAGCGGCGGGGCTCATCGCCTTGAAAGACTGGCAGGGGGCAGTGCAGATCCTGGAGGCGTTTCGCAAGCGATACCCCAAACACCCCCTCCAGGCGGAGGTGCCACAGAAACTGGCGCTCGCATATGTCGAGAGCGGTCAGTGGGCCGGTGCTGCCGCCGAGTTCGACGCCATGGCCAAGAAGGGCACAGACCCCGAGATCAGGCAGCAGGCGCTGTGGCAGGCAGCCGAATTCTACGATAAGGCTTCGCGGAAGGAATCAGCGGCCAACGTTTATAAGCGTTATATCAAGCTGTTTCCTGGCCAGTTTGAGCGAGCGATGGAGGCGCGTTTCCGACTGGTGGAGATCTATGACACCCCAAGCGAGAGATCGGTGTACTACTATTGGTTGAGGGAGCTCGTTAAGGGGGCGGCCGGCAATGGTGGGCAGCGCAGCGATCGGCCCCAGTTCTTGGCGGCTAAGGCAGCCTTTCTATTGGCAGAGCCTAGGTATCAGGATTTTCGCCGTATACGGTTGATTGTCCCACTCAAGAAAAGTCTTAAGAAAAAGAAACAGCGGATGGAGCTGGCTCTAGAGGCCTATGGTCGTGCTGCCGAATACGGCGTGGCCGAGTTTACGACAGCGTCGACATATCGGATCGCCGAGCTCTACCACAGCCTGAGCCAGGATCTGCTGGCATCGGAGCGACCAAGGAATTTGTCGGCGGCGGAACTTGAGCAGTATGAGGTTCTATTAGAGGAGCAAGTCTATCCATTTGAAGAGAAGGCGATCGAAGTACATGAGGCCAACGTGCAACGAGTCGGCAACGATATCTACGATGACTGGATAAAAAGGAGTTTTGTGCAGCTGAGCAAACTACGCCCAGCTCAATACGCGAAATATGAAAAGAGCGAAGTGGTCGGTAATGGAATTCAGTAGACGATTCATACTTGCGTGCGTGGCGTGTGCTGTGTGGCTTAGCGGTTGTGCGGTATCTAAACCGCACCCGAGCGAATCCCAACCGCCGGTGGCAGTTACTGACAGCAAGAAAATCAAGCCGGATGTCAGCCCCAGCGCGAAACGGGATTACGACCGTGCATTAGCCTCGATTCGAGCCAAGCGCTATAACGAGGCAGAGCGGATACTTGTAAAAATGACGCAGGCTTATCCGACATTATCGGGCCCCTATGTGAACTTAGGTATGATTTACCACCGCACAGGACGATCAGACCAGGCGATGGAGGCACTGAACAAGGCGATCGAGATCAATCCGAATCGACCAGATACCTATAATCAACTAGGTATCGTCTTACGTAGCGTCGGCCAATTTAAGGCCGCGCGCGATGCTTACGAACGAGCTTTGCACTTTGATCGGAACTACCTCTACGCACATCTTAATCTCGGCATCCTTTACGATCTCTACCTGCGGGATGCTAGTAAAGCCTTGGACCATTATGAGCGCTACCAGAGTCTACTGCCGGAACAAGACCAGCAAGTATCGAAATGGGTGGTAGATCTTAAGCGACGTACCCAGAAACGCAAGAAGACGAAAACTGCAAAGAAACAGTAGCTATGAAAACTCTCGCGATCACTTTACTGTGCCTGCTGGCAACTACGGGTGCGTGGGCTGAAGATAGGGTTGAGCTGGAAGGAACCTCTATCATAGGTAACCGAGAGTTGCCCAAGATCCTCTACATCGTCCCGTGGAAAAAGCCGAACCCAGACAGCCTGATCGGTCGTCCAGTAGCGAGCCTTCTGGATGAGGTGCTTGGCGCGTTAGATCGTGACGTATTTCTGCGCCAAGTAGAGTATTACGAATTTATCGAAGGAAACGATGTAAACAGCGCCCCGCAGTAACCCTACACACTTCTATATAGATATCCGGATATAGGCATTTCATTTGGAGGTCACCATGACTGCATATAGTACGATAGTTAGTTTTTTCCAGGACGGTGGGATATTTATGTATCCCATTATGATAGTGCTGGCCCTAGGGGTGAGTATCGCGATTGAGCGGTACTTTTTCCTTACCCATTCAACTTCTGTGAATCGCAAGACCTGGAATGAGTTATTGCCACTTATAAAAACCGGCAACTACAAGCAGGCCATGACAATCACGTCCAAGTCGAAAGCGGCCCTCGGAAAGATCCTCAACTATGGACTTTCACGTACGCGATCGGCGAGAAGGCGCGACGATATCGAGACGGCGATGGAAGAGGGCTTAATGGAAGTCGTACCGCGCTTGGAAAAACGCACACACTATCTGGCGACGTTTGCGAATATCGCTACGCTTCTCGGTTTACTCGGTACGATTATCGGTCTCATCAAGGCATTTACCGCGGTATCCAACGCCGATCCGGCCGAGAAGGCAGACTTACTGTCCGCAAGTATTTCGGTGGCCATGAACACAACGGCGTTCGGGCTTATGGTGGCGATTCCACTCCTATTGATCTACACCATCCTGCAATCAAAGACGACTTCGATAGTAGATAGTCTGGAAATGGCATCGGTGAAGTTCCTCAACATACTTACTGAACAGGGAAAGATGGGTGGTAACACATCATGAGACGTCGCCGCCAAAGACGCAGGGCCCCGGCAGAGCTCGACATCACTGCATTCATGAATCTTATGGTGATTTTGGTGCCGTTTCTTCTGATTACAGCCGTGTTTTCGCGCATCACGGTGTTAGAACTTAACCTGCCGCCGGCGGCTGCGACCAAGTCAAAACCGAAGACGGAACTGCAGCTAGAGATCATTATGCGCACGGGCGCGCTGGAAGTAGGTGATCGCAATAGCGGCTTGATCAAACGTATTAAGAATAAACAGCAAGAGCATGATCTTGCTGCGCTCGCCGAGACTCTGAAGAAGATTAAATCGCACTATCCAAACAAGACCAATGCGATGATCCTAGCGGAAACGACGACGTCATATAATTCTTTGGTGCAAGTAATGGATGCGGTGCGTGTGGTAGAGGTCATGGAAGACGGTATACCGGTTCAAGCGGAGCTATTTCCCGATATCTCTATCGGCGATGCACCACCAGCCAAATCGAGAAAATAAAACATAGGTACCGACAACAATGAAGATGTCACGTAGAGCCAAGCGTATGGAGCGCCATCACAAGCGCGGAAGGCGCTTGCCTGGCTTTAATCTCATCGCGCTTATGGACATCTTTACCATCCTTGTATTCTTCCTTTTGGTGAATTCATCAGATGTTGAGGTTTTACCCAACACCAAGAGTTTGAAGTTGCCGGAGTCGGTGGCCAACAAGAAGCCAGAAGAAACTCTGGTAGTGATGGTTAACGACAAAGATATTCTAGTTGGCGGTAAGAAGATTGCGTCCGTGCAAGCGGTAATGGCTTCACCGACCTTAGTGATCCAGCCTCTTAAGGCGGAATTGGATTATCAATCGAAACGATCACGTGCAAGAACGCCTGAGGGTACGAAGGCGAAGAGGGAAATTACCATTATGGGAGATAGAAAGATCCCATTCGAACTCCTCAAGAAGGTTATGATTACTTGTACGCGTGCCAACTACACAAAGATATCGCTTGCCGTACTAAAGAAAACGCTGAAGAAGGGTTAGTGTAGTTGTGATCGCCGATTCCTTCTATCATTCACCAGACCTTTCGTGGACGATATTCGAAGAGGATAGGCGCCGGTTTAGAAAAATTCTCCAGCGCGTATTCCTGGTTTGCCTTCTATTCGCCTTGCTCATACCGTTTCTCCCGATTCCGCAGATAGAGCGCGAAAAGGCTGAAGCCCTGCCACCACGTTTGGCGAAATTGGTGCTAGAACGCAAGCAAGCTAAGTTGCCGGCACCGGCCAAGACACCGGAGCTAAAATCTGCAAAGAAGGCCCCCAAACTCAAAAAGGTTAAACAGAAGGCAAAGCCCAAGAAGATCGAGCCAAAAAAAATAGAAACAGCACGTCAAAAGGCGCAACGTTCCGGATTGCTTGCATTTGCAGATGAGCTGGCCGAGTTACGCGACAATGATGTCCTCAAGGAACTCCAGAAAAACTCTAGCTTGATAAAGAGTGCGGAGCGTAAGACCGTTCGTGTGGAACGTTCATTGATTACTGCCGGTGCCTCCAGCGGTAGCGGCGGGATCAACACCTCCAAGCTAAGTCGAGGTATCGGTGGTAGCGCGTTGGCAGGACGGGCGACGACACAAGTCAGTAGTCCCGTTGACGAGGTTGGAACCGAGCAAGGTGATGTGTCAAGAAGCGGTGGTAGTCGAAAGGCCTCTCGTAGTATCGAGGAAATCCAATTGGTATTCGACAGGAACAAGGCCGCAATTTACTCGATCTACAATCGGGCCCTACGCAAGGATCCGACGCTGGAAGGTAAAGTGGTACTCAAGCTAACAATCTCACCGGACGGTAGGGTCGTTGCCTGCGAGCTGGTTTCAAGTGAACTCAGTGCGCCGGGGATTGAGCGCAAGCTTGTTGCGCGTATAAGGCTGTTCGATTTCGGGGCCAAAGAAGTGGAAACGATGGTGGTGACCTATCCGATCGACTTCCTGCCCTCGTAGCCTAGGCCGGCGGGGTTACGTAAACTCCGATGGACGGTCTGTTTCTGATCACCTTTAACCTAGTTAGGAGTTCCATCATGAAAAGTATCTCAAACGTGTTGCGTGAATATCGATTATTGCCGCTTGCGCTCGTATTCGTGGCCGGCGTAATGCTCGGCACGGCGCAAAGTTTTGCCGGCAAGACCAAAGAGGACGCGGCCGCCGCGCCAGGAAAGGGCAGCAAAACCGTATTCATGGACGTTGGCGTGCTGGGCAAGAAAGATCGTGCTGCCAAGCGCATGACCAAGCAGCATGAAGAGTACGCCAAGGAAGGGTGGACGGTAGCCGACATCGCCGTCTACACCGACGACGGTGATTTAGAGGGTTTCTATGTCACCTATGTAAAGTACTAGCCCCTGCTTTCGCCCTCGATGCAATAACTGTCGAATCAAGGCCCGTCTGCGTCGGGTTGGTATCACCCACATCCATCGCTGTCGGGTTCGCAATGGGCCCGATGGCGTGGTTTGCCTTCTAACACGGGCTTCGTATATTCTCGGTGAGGCACAATCATCCTGCCCGCACGGCCGGGTGGTTGTTTCATAGGCAACACCGGATGGAGACTAGGACATGGGGTACCTAATAGGGCAGATCCTGCTATTCCTGCTAGCCGCCGCTCTCATTGGTCTGTTGATCGGCTGGTGGTTTACTCGGCAGTGGTCGCATCAGCGGCTTTCCGATGTACAAGTCAGTTGGCAGCGCCGACTGACTGAGATCCAAAAGCAGCTTTCGGACCGGAACTCGGCCCTTTCTACAATGAAAACCAAGCTGCACGTCCACGACGAGCGAGCAGGCCCCCTCGAGCAGGAGCTTTTGGACAAGGACGTGACCCTGAACCAGTTGCAAGCAAATCTGGGCTCGCTTAAAGCTAGATTTAATGACACTGAGGATCAGCTCCGAGAGCAGCGCGCAAAAGTGGCGAGCCTCGAGGGTCAGCGAGAAAGGTACTACCAAGACTTGAGTGATCGGGACACCAAGCTGAAGACAATGACTGCGAGACTCGACGGGCTCGAGCAGCAACTGGTGCGACGCGACAGTGCATTGAGGGACCTGGAATCGGCGCTCGAATCAACGGTTGCCGAAAAGAAGAGTGAGATCAAGATCCTCAAAGACCGGATCAAGAATCTAGAACCGTTGGCGGCACAGCTAAGCGAAACCGAACAAGCGCTCACTAACCTGCGCTTCACGCTGGCCGAAAAAGACGGCGAAATTGAGGCACTACGAGCAAATCTTGACGAACTTTCGGGTCAAGCTAAAGCACGAGGCGTGCGAATACGCGAACTGGAACCACTCATCGGCCGACTCAAAGAGCGTGAGAAGGCATTCCGGGAGTTGGAAAAGAAACATAATTCAGCGGTCGACCAAAAGACGAATGAAATCGTTATCATGCGGCTCAACGGCCGACTGAAGGAGCTCGAGCCGTTAGAATTGCAACTTCAAGAACG
>CAXMNC010000202.1:0-70161 GCA_964194625.1 Acidiferrobacterales bacterium | reverse complement strand
CAGCTGCGGCGACTACGGCGGACTTCTTGAGAAACGAGCGCCGCGAACCGTCGCGTAAGGCGCGCGAGATTTTAGTCTTGTCAGTCATGTGAGTCCTCCTCAGGTAACATCTCTTCCGGGACCGGACCGCTCGCACCGAGGACTCGCCGCAAATTGCCGGTGTGCGGCAATGCTGAGTTCGGTGTTCACAGCCACGATCTTATGTCATCCGAATGAGATTGGGTTGTGGTGTCGGCGGCTCTCCCCTAGCTGTTTGGGGCGGGAAAACCGAGGCGTTCAACTATACCGTCTGCGCCCGCCAAATCAAGCCTGACGCTTGCGTGATACCGGTATCGACGTTGCAAAACGCGACAGCAAGGTAGTTATTTAAAATCAATGCGTTGTGGATGAATCAAGCTGGCGCTTGCACTGATTGCAGTAAGGCACCGGCCAACTTAGTGCGCCACAAGGGCGTTGTTGCGGCACGCACGCACGGATGCCTCCGGCCAGTGTGATCAGGCGCTCTCGCAGGCGACGGTTGGTGGCAATGAACGCATGGTCGCGAGACCCCCCAGTCATGGAGCATAGCGGCCTTGACGCTGGCCGACGTGGTCAGCGGGCCCGGGGTTAGAAGATACGGATCTCCGGGTTTTTCCGGCAGTGGTTGCCCTCGGTGTGGCAAAAGCGCGCGTACTATCACCGGTTTGCTACTCATAAGTCAAATCACTATGATAAATATTTAAAATAGATCAGGTCTATAAAATGAATTCGCTACATCTGCGCGCATTTCATGCGGTGGCACGGGAAGGTAGTTTCTCGACCGCAGCACGGGCGCTGGGTGTGACCCAGCCGACCATATCGAGCCAGGTAAAGGCGTTGGAGTCGGCCTATGGTGTACAGCTTTTCGATCGACGTGGTCGGCGCGTGGTGCCGACCGAAATCGGCAACACCTTGTTCGCGATCACCCGACGCCTGTTCACGTTGGAGGAGGAGGCTGAGGATCTACTGGGGGCCGCGCGCGAGTTGCAAGGGGGCCAAATCAAAGTTGGTGCAGACGGCCCGCACCATATCATTCCAATTCTGGCCGCGTTCAACCGGCGTAATCCGGGTCTCGACGTGTCGCTGTCGATGGGCAACGCGGACAAGGTCTTAGAAGACCTGCGCAATCACCGGATCGACGTCGCCGTATTGGCCAAGGTCGATGATGATCCACGGTTCTTTGCTGTCCCTTACCGGCGTAGCCGTTTGGTATTGTTTGTACCGCGTACCCACCCGTGGGCCAAGCGTTCGTCGATTCGTCTGGCGGAGGTGGGCGCGCAACGCATGATCTTGCGTGAGGCAGCGTCGGTGACGCGGCAGATCTTTCAAGCGGCCTTGGCGGAGGCAAATGTGCGACCGCAGGCAGTCATGCAGATCGAGAGCCGCGAAGCAGTGCGCGAGGCGGTCGCAGCCGGACTCGGTATAGGCGTGGTATCGGAAGCTGAGTTTGACCGCGATAAGCGCCTGAGTGCGTTGCGCGTACGCGATGCGCGCCTGGAGATTACTGAGCATGTCGTATGCCTGCAGGAGCGTCGACGACTTCGCATCGTGCGCGCGTTCTTGGAGAGTGTCGATCACGTTGCCCCCTCGGGCCGCGCCAAGGTCTAGCGCTGCTTGACATATTTCGATAATTCCAATAATATCGAAATATGAACACTAAACAGGTCCTTGCGGCATTGGCGGCGCTCGCGCAGGAAACCCGATTGCGCATATTTCGGTTGCTGGTGAAGGTCGGCCCAGCCGGGCTCGCGGCCGGCGCTATCGGTGAGCAAATCAGTGTGGCACCGGCAACTCTGTCTTTCCATTTGAAAGAGCTGGAACGTGCCGGTCTACTGACGTCGCGACGAGAAAGCAGACAGATCTATTACGCGGCTGACTTTGAGGGTATGGACGACCTGCTTGCGTTCTTAAACGAGGATTGCTGTCAGGGGTACTCAGCCGTCCGTTCACAATCACTACTGTCGAGCTCGTCTAGAAAGCGTAGCGTTTCGGCACAAAGGAGTAAGCAATGAAAAGACTACACGTTCACATTGGGGTTGAGGATCTCGCTGGGTCCATCGAGTTTTATACTACCTTGTTCGGCGAGAAGCCTACGGTCGAAAAGAGCGACTACGCCAAATGGTTGTTAGACGATCCGCGTGTAAATTTTGCGGTTTCGACTCGCGGCAGCAATCGTATCGGGATTGATCATCTTGGTATACAGGCCGATAGTAGCGATGAGCTAACGGAGATTACGGCTCGACTTGAGGCTGCGGATAAGGGTATGTTTAGACAAAATGAAGCGGCTTGCTGTTACGTTGTTTCGGACAAGGCCTGGGTGGCCGATCCTCAGGGAACACCTTGGGAGACTTTCTATAGTTACGCCGATGAAACGGTTTATGGCGATGACACGATCGTGTCTGCTGATGTGCCGCGCCTCGTAGAGGCGAGTGCAGAGAACCAATCGGGCGCGAGTAACTGCTGCCGGCCGTGAGTGGTGTTGTGTGAGCGATACCTTATATAACGTCTTGTTTCTGTGTAGCGGCAATTCCTGTCGCAGCATCATGGCAGAGTCCATCCTCAATCGCATCGGACAGGATCGTTTTTCTGCCTATAGCGCCGGCAGTCATCCTACCGGCAGCGTCAACCCGCATACACTGGCGTTGCTGACTCGGTTTGAGCATCCCATAGCGGATCTGCGATCCAAGAGCTGGGATGAGTTCTGCGGCGAGAATGCCCCAACCATGGATTTTGTCATTAGCGTCTGCGATCAGGCCGCGGGTGAAGCCTGCCCGGTGTGGCCAGGCAAGCCGGTTACTGCGCATTGGGACTTTCCCGATCCGGCGAAATTCGAGGGCACGGAAGCCGAAACACAGGCGTTCTTCACCGAGATATATGGACGTATCAACAACACCCTGTCCGTTTTTGTCAATCTGCCTTTGGAAAAGCTGGACACGGAAACACTTCGACGAAAACTGGCTGACCTTAGCGAACTTTCGAGCGGCGTAGCTAAAGCGATCTGCACGCATCGCAGCGATCATGCCTAACAGCTACTCTGACCCTTACCAGCGGATCCAACAGCTCATTGCGGACCACCAGTGTGTAATTCTGGATGGTGGCATCGCTACCGAATTGCAGCAAATCGGCCTCAAAGACTTCCGCCTTAGTGACAAGCAACTGTGGGGAACCTGGGGTCTATATAATGCACCGCGTGCTACCTTAGACGTTCACCGTCGATATATCGACGCCGGCTGCAATATCATTTCCACCGATACTTGGGCAATCATGAACGCGCCAGAAATGGAGGCGCGCACATCGGTTGCATCGGCCGGTCCGAGCCACTGGATGGACATAGCGAGACTTGGCGTAAGACTCGTACGCCAGGCGATCGACGAAGCCGGCAAGAAAGACCAATGTGCGGTGGCGTTTAGTCTCAATGGCGATGTGGACAACGTGCAGCGACAAGGCACGCTCGAACTGTTGGCGCGTGTGTTCGAGGAAGATCCGCCCGACTTCATCTTGATGGAAACATTATCACTCATCCGTGAGAATCTGACGTTTCCCGCCATAGAGATGATGCTTGGCACGGGGCTACCGGTGTGGCTTAGTTTTCGTCGTTGCCGTCAAGGCGTTTGTGGCGTGTATGGTCAACATTGGGGTGGCCCGGAAGGCGATCTGTTTGGGCGTGCGGCTCGGCAGTTCGAAAAAATAGGTATCGGTGGGCTGATGATCAATTGCTTGCCCATCGATCACGTGCCCGATATGTTACCTTGGTTGCGAGACTTTACCGATCTGCCGCTTGGGGTCTACCCCAATCTCGGCCATTACCTAGACCCGGGTTGGAAATTCGATGATAGCGTCGGTCCCGAGGACTACGCGCGATTGGCGCTACAATGGCGTGAAGAGGGGGCACAGATTGTCGGTGGTTGTTGTGGTGTTACCCCCGAACACATCGATGCCGCGCGGCGAGCACTGGTGAACACAAAACCTGGTCGCACCTCTAGTCGTGTTGCTAAAGATTCGACCAGCGCCAAGCTCAGGGCTGACCGAAAGGCGAAAGCGCCGGCACGTTGGCTTGACGACAAACAACGCGATCTGTTTCCGCTTAGTTTTCCTGAAATTGTTTGTGACCGTGGGGTGTTCCAGCCCACCCAGGGAAGCTTTCTGTTGTGGAAGTATCTTTTCAGCTCAGGTGTCGGCAAGGGCAAGCGATGTCTCGACGTCGGCTGCGGCACCGGGATCTTGACAATACAGCTCGCCCTAAACGGTGCCCGCCAAGTACACGCAGTCGACATCCAACGCGAAGCGGTCGCCAATACGCTTGCCAATGCATTTCGCAACAACGTCGCCGATCGTGTTAGCGGCGAGGCGGTGGATCTGTACACTTACCTGCCCGAGCAGAAATACGATTTGGTTGTGGCTAGTCTGTACCAGATGCCGGTGGATCCGATGGGAGAGTTCATAGGACATCGGCCCATGGATTTCTGGGGCAGGAATCTACTCGACCACTTGATCCGGCTGCTACCCGATATGTTGGCCGATGAGGGTACTGCCTACCTCATGCAAATCTCGATTCTTAGTCAGCTTGCGACAGCCGAGCTTATGGAGGCAGCTGGTCTGGAATCGACAGTCATTGATTTTAGTTTTCACTATTTTGGTCCATCGTTCGACGAGAATATCGATCAGATTCGCCGCGTCGAACAGATGTCCGACGCCTATCATCTGGAGTTCGGACATGACAATGCAATCGTGATGTATTTAATCGAGGCGAAGCTAAAGCCTAAGCAAAGCGCTTAGCATTATATTTGCCATTACTTACCTAGCGAGTGGGCGGCAGTACAGAGATTTCGGAGTTTGGCAATCGCGCGCTCACGACCTAATAGACCAAGGCCGCAATCCGGCGCTGCTATCAGGCGTTCGGCGTCGATGTGTTCAAGGGCCTGTTGTAGGCGTGAGCGAATCTCCTCCGCAGACTCAATATGACTCTTGGCGATAGCGACGACGCCGAGGATGACAGTTGTCGTTTTGAAGTACTCCAGCAGGGTCAAGTCATTGTGTCGGTGTGCGTCCTCGATAGATACAGCATCGATGGATGACTGTTCGACTGCATCAGCCAGCTGCGAATAAGATTCCGGAGGCGCTTTAGGATAGTTAGGGTTGTCGAGTCGGTTTGGGTAACCACAACACATATGCATGGTGCGTACCACACCGGCGGGACAGCCATGGAAGGCGCGTTCTAAGTTCTCAATACCGAACTCGAGCGCCTCTTGTCGCCGCCGTGCAAATAGGGGCTCGTCGATCTGGATGTTTTTGCAACCGGCGTCCGCTAAAGCCAGTACCTCAAAGTTGAGTGCGCTGGCGAGTTCAGCACCGAACCGTGCCGGGTCATCATAGTAATGATCGACGATGGTATCGGAAATCGTCATTGGTCCGGGTATGGTCATCTTTACTGGTTTATCTGTGAATGACTGTGCCACCCGCCAATCATGCGGCAGAAAATGGTCGCGTGCCCGGACAGGACCGGTGACCGTCGGCAACTCCGCACTATAAGCCCCATCGCGAAGTACCTTTTCAGTTAGCTTTGTGAAATCGATACCATCGATATGTCGGCAGTGGTAATGGATATAATCTTCCCGGCGGATCTCACCATCGGTGGGGGTGTCAATGCCGGCGTTGATCTGATCTTCGATCGCATCGCGGGTGCCGCGGGCAAAGATTTCTTCCGCCTGATCGCCGAGTTTTTCGACGGCTGATGCCCAGTCCTTGGTGGGTGTGCGCGTATCCGGGCCTTCCGTACTCTTGAACCAGTCCGGAATGGTGACGTAGTCAGGTTTCGGGTAGGCGCCGATGCAGGTAGTCAGGAGACGCATAGTGATTTCGCCGTGTTTAGTGCTGGTAAGGGGGTCGGTCAGAAAAACTCGGGTCTATTGCTGTTCCGAAGAGTCGACCTGATCTTCGAGATCGCCCGGGTCGAAGATGTTCCGATCAAGCGCAGGATCCAAACGTCGCAGACGTGAAATAAAAACGAGCATGGCGTAAGTGGCAATAAGCGTAAATTGGCCAATGATCGTCAAGAAGATGCCATCGTAGAAGAACGAGTCATATTCGGCACCAAACATGATACCGAGCCGGTCCCAAAAGATCAGCTAGCGTTTGCGGCGTGCCCAGTACCGCCGGTAGACGGAATTTCAACCCATGCACTCTGTTTTCGCAAGTAGCCAATTCTGCGCCAGTATTGGGGCCAACTGCGGATCTGACCGCGATTGACAGTACGGACTGTGACAGTAACATACTAAAAAATATAACCAAAAGAGAGGGGCCAGCAGCATTGCGGGGAACACCGCTCGTAGCAATTTTCTGCCACTGCTGTGCTGCGTTCGAGTGGGTTACGCCCCAAAGCAGGTCGCTTTAAACAACGACAAGTTGCTGACGGCCGAAGTCCGCCCCAGGGTGTAGCGATTTCGATCAAGCATGGTACGGTAGGGACTGGCTGAATCCAGGGAAAATAACGGTGGGGTGCGCCCCGGAGATCGAGGACTAATAATAATGGCTTTGCATTTATTCGGAAGAACACGGGTGCTCGAAAATCAGATCGACGAGTTTCTGGATAAGATCTCAGAGGCCGGCCTGGTCTTCAAACGTGCTATTAAGCTCTACCTGAAGAAAGGCCAGGGTAAAGAATTCGACGCGTTGCTGGAGCAGTGTAAGGGCATCGAGCATCGCGGCGACGAATTACGCCGCGCCATCGAAACTGACTTATACGCACAGACGCTTATTCCCGACTTGCGGGGCGACGTGCTGAGCCTGCTCGAAAACATGGACTACCTGCTTAACATCTATGAAGCCGATCTCTACCGCTTTTCCATCGAAGCGCCCGAGATTCCGGCCAGTTTTCGCAGGGGCTTTAAGGAACTTACGGAAACCGTGGTCACATGCGTCGAGGCGGTGGTGTTAGCGGCACGAGCATTCTTTAGAGATATCGAGGCAGTGCGTGATCACAACAGTAAGGTGATGTTTCTTGAAACCGAAGCTGACAAGATCAGTACCAAGCTGAAAAGGGCCGTTTTTGCCTCCGATCTCGAGCTTGCGCACAAGACCCAACTCCGCTATTTCGCCGAACGCGTGGATGAACTCGCCAATGAGGCTGAAGATATTGCTGATGCACTAGCGATTTATGCCATTAAGCGCAAGATCTAGTGGTGTTGGACGATATCATTCCGCGTTCGGGTTAAAGATCACGTTAGCCGGACCAACCTCCCGCATTCAGACTGGCTAGCGAACAAAGGACTATGGATCTCACCGTACTTTTCTTTCTCACCAGTGGACTGTTTCTCGGTTGGTCTTTGGGGGCTAATGATGCGGCCAATGTATTCGGCACTGCGGTTGGCACACGAATGGTCAAATTCACGACGGCCGCCATCGTCTGCAGCGTTTTCGTCATTCTTGGTGCGGTCATAAGTGGTGCCGGCACTACCCACACGCTGGGAGAACTCGGTTCGATTAATGCGCTTGCTGGCGCATTTATGGTGGCATTGTCCGCCGCCGGTACCGTCTACATGATGACCAAATGGGGGCTACCGGTGTCTACAAGCCAAGCAGTTGTCGGCGCCATCATAGGTTGGAATCTGTTTAGTGGCTCTGTCACCGATACCAGTGCTTTGATCAAGATCTTTGCCACCTGGGTGGCATGCCCCCTACTGGCCGGCCTCATCGCTGTGCCCATATTCAAGTTGGTGGAGCAGTTCCTGCGTTGGGGAAAATTTCATCTGCTCCGGTTGGATGCGTACACACGCTTGGCCTTGATATGCGCCGGCGCCTTCGGAGCGTACAGCTTGGGCGCCAATAACATTGCTAATGTTATGGGCGTCTTTGTGCCAGTTTCATCGTTTACCGATTTCAAAGTCGCTGATTTTTTTACGCTTACATCTGTACAACAACTTTTCTTGCTTGGTGCGATCGCCATTGCCGTCGGCGTATTCACGTATTCGAAGAAAGTGATGTTGACGGTGGGTCAAGATCTGTTGCCAATGTCCCCGGTGGCAGCTTGGGTGGTCGTTATTTCGCATTCGATCGTTCTTTTTCTATTCGCTTCCGAGGGACTTGAATATTTGCTTGCAAACAATGGATTACCGACGATTCCCCTGGTTCCGGTTTCTAGTTCGCAGGCGGTGATCGGAGCCGTGGTGGGTATTGGGCTTATGCGGGGTGGCCGGGAGATACGTTGGCAAGTGTTGGCCAACATCGGTGGTGGTTGGATCACCACGCCCGTAATTTCAGCCGTTGTTTGTTTTATCGCATTGTTTTTCCTGCAGAACGTTTTCAATCAACAAGTCTACCGTGAGGTCCGTTATGAATTGTCGGCGCCGGTGTTGAAGAAACTTTCAGAGCACAAGATCCCGATCAAGGCTCTCCAAGAGCTGCGCGGTAAAAGCTTCAGTTCCGGCGTTCAATTCCTTGATGCGTTACACGCAAAACGCGCACTCACAGATGGTCAAGACAGAGCCGCCCTGTACTACGCGCAGACCGGCAAGTTCGTAGTCGAATCTGAAAAAATAGATTTGCTCGATGAAAGTTGGTTCACAGCGGCACAGATTGAAGCCATCCACAATCTGTCTGGAAGGACGTTCAGCTATAGGTGGACCTTGGCTGAGGCCCTCGCTAATAGAACCAGCGAGTGGCGACTGAAAGAAAACTCCAAAGTCAATAAGGTCTACAACAAGAACATCAACAGAAAACTCGATTATGTATATCGCACCTTCAGCGTTAATGAGTAAACGGCGGGTGAGATTTCTGCTAATGCTGGTGAACGAGTAACTCGAATGCCGTGTCTTGGTATCGACTACGATGCTACCATCGCCGACACTAATTTTGTTAAGGCGACGTGGATTCGGGACAACTTAGGACTCGAGGTATCACCTTGGCAGTGTGATCGGACGACCTGTGTCCCCATGATCGGCCTAGAGAACTATGAAGCCATGTCATCGGTGGTCTATGAGCGTGACTACACACTCGTCGCCCCGCCTATTGTTGGCGCTCTCGACGCGCTTCGGACCTTGAGCCTGCATAGTAGGGTCTATATTATCACCGCACGTCCGCCATACCGTATTACGTTTGCTAAGACATGGCTGGAGCAGCACGGAGCTATTGATACTATTAGTAACATCTTTTCTTCTGCAACTAGCGATAAACAGACGCTTTGTAGGGAGCACGGCGTCAGCGTACTTGTAGATGATGACGTACGTCATCTTGTCCACTTATCAGAACGGGGCGCTCGCGCCATATTATTCAAGCCGGGAGTCGATGGAGAATTTGTGATACCGGCCGGTGTAACGCTGTGCCGCTCATGGGATGAGGTTATGGCTGCACTCTGATTTAATGGGGTGCCCAAGAGTAGTTAGCAAGAGCCAACTAGGAGAGCACGCGATGGCTAAGAATCTTCCTGCGCAGGCACAGGTTGTCATTATCGGCGGCGGCATTGTTGGCTGTAGCGTCGCCTACCATTTGACCAAGTTGGGGTGGAAGGACGTTGTCCTACTCGAACGCAAGGCTCTTGCTTGTGGTACGACTTGGCATGCAGCCGGGCTTGTCGGTCAGTTGCGCGCGTCACATAACCTCACCCGGCTCGCGCAATACACTTGCGATCTCTTTGGAACCTTGGAGCAGGAGACTGGTCAGGCAACGGGTTTCAAGCAGAATGGCTCGCTGTCGCTTGCCACCAATAATGGACGGTTTGAAGAGCTAAAACGCGGCGCCTCGATGGCGCGTTGTTTTGGCCTTGAAGTAGAGGTTATCACCCCTGGCGATGCACGTAGCATATGGCCACTGTTGAATACCGATGATCTGGTGGGCGCGGTATTTTTGCCCAAGGACGGCCAACTCAACCCCATGGACGTTGCCCAGGCGATCGCGCGCGGGGCGAAAATGGGTGGGGCATCGATCTATGAGCATACGAAGGTCACCGCCATTCATCGTGAGGGCGGCCGCGTCACCGGTGTGGCGACTGATCAGGGTGACATTGTGGCCGAGTACGTCGTCAATTGTGGTGGCATGTGGGGGCGGGAGATCGGCAACATGTGTGGGGTCAACGTGCCACTGCACGCGGCTGAGCATTTTTATATCGTCACTGAGCCGATAAAAGCGCTAACCCCGGATCTGGCCGTGTTACGGGATCCCGATGGTTACACCTACTACAAGGAAGATGCCGGTAAGTTGCTGGTGGGTGCATTTGAGCCGACTGCCAAACCTTGGGGTATGGACGGCATTCCAGAAGATTTCGAATTCGACCAGTTGCCAGAAGACTGGGACCATTTCGAGCCTATCTTAAATAACGCCTTGCATCGCATTCCGATGTTGAAGGACGCCGGGATTCAGTTGTTTTTCTGTGGGCCTGAGAGTTTTACGCCTGACAATCGCTATATCTTGGGTGAAGCGCCTGAACTAAAGAATTTTTTCGTGGCGGCCGGCTTTAATTCCATCGGTATTCAATCATCGGGTGGTGTCGGCATGGTGTTGGCCGAGTGGATTGTTAAGGGTCGACCACCCATGGATCTTTGGGATGTGGATATCCGCCGCTGGGCGCCATTTCAGGGAAACCGCCGCTATCTGCGCGATCGCACGATTGAGGGGTTGGGGTTGCTATATGCTATGCACTGGCCATTTCGGCAGGTGGAAACCGCGCGCCCGATCCGTACCACACCGCTGCATGACCGTTTGGCTGCACGTGGCGCCTGCTTCGGCGAATTGGCTGGGTGGGAACGCGCCAATTGGTTTGCCCCCCCTGGGGTCGAGCCGAAGTACGAATATTCCTATGGGCGTCAGAACTGGTTCGAGTATTCCGGTGCCGAACACAGAGCCATACGCGAAACCGTAGGCATACTGGACCAGACGTCATTCGCGAAATTCCTGCTACAAGGGCGCGATGCGGAAAAAATACTGAGTCGCGTATGCGCCAATAACGTGGCCGTGCCACCGGGTAAGATCGTCTACACTCAATGGCTTAATGAGCGCGGTGGCATCGAAGCGGACCTGACAGTGACTCGGCTCACCGAGGACAGCTACCTCGTGGTCACAGCAGCCGGTACGCAGGTTAGAGATTTTGTTTGGCTGCAGCGACACATCCCCGACGGCGCCCACGCGGTGTTAACGGATGTTACGTCGGGACATGCCGTGCTGGGAGTAATGGGTCCACGCGCGCGTGATCTACTTACGCGCGTAACCGATGCTGACCTGTCGAACGACGCCTTTCCTTTCGCAACGTCGCAGGAGATAGACCTGGCTTACGCTAAAGTCAGAGCCTCGCGCATCAGCTATGTTGGCGAGCTTGGTTGGGAACTCTATATACCGACCGAGTTCTCGCTCGGGGTTTACGATGCCATCGTCGCCGCGGGCGATGCTTTGGGGCTGAAACATGTAGGTATGCATGCCATGAACTCGCTGCGCATGGAGAAAGGCTATCGACATTGGGGTGACGACATCACCGAGGAAGACACGCCGCTCGAGGCCGGGTTGGGTTTTGCCGTGGCGTTTGATAAGGACGCTGATTTTATCGGCCGCGACGCGCTTCTACGTCAGAAAGAGACTGGTCTTAAGCGTAGGCTTGTACAATTTTCGTTGGAAGATCCGGAGCCGTTGCTATATCACGATGAGCCCATCTGGCGAGACGGCAAGATCGTCGGGCGTATTACCTCCGGTATGTTTGGCTATACCATTGGATGTGCGATCGGCATGGGCCATGTTGAGCACGAAGATGGTGTGAATGCGAACTTTGTTAATGCAGGATCTTATGAGATCGAGGTTGCGTGCGAACGCATTCCAGCCCGCGCTTCGCTTCGGCCTTTCTATGACCCGAAGAGTGAACGCGTTCGCATGTAGCGCTGGCGCTATCAGCCAACCGAGCAAGGCTTGGCGGAATTCATACTTACTTTGGCCGTCAAAGTCTTTTGGCTAGAGTGAGCCGTCTCCCGGCTCCGAAAGAAAGGCGAAGACCATGGAACCGAGCATATTCAAGTTTATTTTCAAGTACAGTCGCAGGGAACAAATACTACTGCTACTGGTAACTGCGGCGTCCTTCCCATTTCTGTACGTCTCGCTCGATTTACCCAAGACCATCATCAATGAAGCCATCGGTGCTAGTGATTTTCCACAGGTGCTTTTCGGCTATGAGCTCAATCAGATTCCTTATCTGATGGTTCTGTGCGCATTTTTCCTAGCCTTAGTCTTTATCAATGGCGGTTTTAAGTACTTTGTTAACGTGTATCGTGGTGTGGTGGCTGAACGAATGTTGCGTCGACTGCGAAACCAGCTATTTAGTCGCGTACTGCGATTTCCGCTACACCACTTTCGCCGGCAGTCTGAAGGCGAGATCGTCTCTATGATCACAGCCGAGGCCGAACCGCTTGGCGGCTTTGTTGGCGATTCGGTTGCTTTACCCGCTTTTCAGGGCGGGACACTGTTGACGATACTTGTGTTCATGTTCGTTCAAGACTGGGTGCTTGGTACTGCTGCCATCGCACTGTACCCAATGCAGGTATATCTGATTCCAAAATTACAGCGCAAGGTCAATGCGCTTGGTAAACAGCGTGTAGTTCAAGTGAGGAAATTGTCCGAGGGTATCAGTGGAGTGGTTACTGGCATCCAGGAAGTGCATGCCCACGATACGTCCAGACTGGAGCTAGCCGATTTCTCCGATCGAATGGATAGGATATACGGTGTGCGACTGAAGATTTTTCGACTGAAGTTCTTTATTAAGTTTTTAAATAATTTTATTGACAAGTTGACACCCTTCTTTTTCTTCTCTATCGGCGGTTATCTGGTTATCAAAGGGCAGTTGACCTTTGGCGCGCTGGTTGCAGTGCTGGCCGCCTACAAGGATATCTCTGCACCATGGAAGGAACTGCTTAGGTATTATCAAATTAGGGAAGACGCGCGGATTAAATACGAGTTGTTGATCGAGACCTTTGGGCCGCAGGGCATGCTCGATGAGAGTATGCAGACTGATGAACCTGAGCCTATGCCAACCCTTGCTGGTGAGCTTGTTGCCACTAACGTAGACCTACGAGACGAAGAAGAAGCTGATACTGGGTTTGCGAGTGGGGTGACCTTCAGATTTGATACAGGGCAACGTGTCGCGCTAATTGGCAAAGGCGACAGCGGAAAGAAACGACTTGCGTCGCTGCTCGCTGGTGTCGCAAAACCCCTGGGTGGCAGTGTGCATATCGGCGACGTCGCACTCACCGAGTCTCCCGAAACAGTGATTGGTCGTCGGATCGCTTATGTTGGTCAAGAACCAAAGCTGCGTTCCGGCAGTTTGCGTGACAACCTGTTTTACACATTAAAGCATCGTCCACTACTCGCGGCCGAATATGACGGTGAAGCCAAGCAACAGTTTGTAGCGCGCATGGCGGAGGCAGCTGCCGCTGGTGACTCCGAGCATGACATCAATGCGGACTGGGTTGATTACGCTGCCGCTGGTGTCGCGGGGCCGAATGAATTGAACGATAGAGCAGTCGACGTATTAAATATGGTTGACATGGACGAAGATGCTTATCAGCTTGGCCTAAAGGGCACTATCGATCCGGACGAGCAACCTGAGCTTGCGGCTCAGATTTTGCAAGCGCGCAACGCACTGCGAGATCGAATTAGCGATCCGGACGTAGCACCGCTAGTGGACTTGTTCGATCGAAATCGATTTAACAGTAACATGACGATTGCTGAGAATCTGTTATTTGGTACCCCATGTGATGACCGTTTTCAAATAGAAAATCTGTCCGCCAACGACTATATGCGAAAAGTGTTGGGGGACATGGATTTGACGCCACAGTTCATCGAAATTGGTCGTAAGTTGGCGGCGGTCATGGTTGATTTGTTCGCCGACGTGGAACCGGGCAGTGAGTTGTTCGAACAATACAGTTTCATTCGGGCCGATGATCTGCCGGCCTTCCAAAGCATGCTGACCCGTATCGAGGGCGTGGCGTCGGCGCAGTTGACACCCGAAGATAGAAGCATGTTGTTGTCCTTGCCGTTCAAGCTGATCCCCACCCGGCACCGACTTGGGCTTGTTGATGCACGCATGCAAGTACGACTGTTGGAAGCCCGCCATGCGTTTGCCGAAGGCCTCGGAGAACATAAGGGAGCGATTGAGTTCTTCGATCCAGAACGATATAACCCGGCCATCTCTATCCAAGACAATATCCTGTTCGGTCGGCTGGCCTACGGTAAGCCAAGGGCGGCCTCAACCGTGGGGACGCTTATTGGCGAGATCGCAGAAAAACTTGGGCTCCGTCGTACCGTGATGCAAGTGGGACTCGATCATCAAGTTGGTATCGCCGGAAGTCGCTTGAGCCCGGTACAGCGGCAGAAAATCGCCATCGCACGTGCGGTACTGAAACGCCCGGATCTGCTGGTCATAGACGAGGCCACGGCGGCGATGGATGGCGCAACCCAGACCAAGATAATGGAGGCGCTGTTTCGCGAGTTCAGAGACCGTGGCTTGATCTGGGTCCTACACCGTGCCAGTCTAGGTCGTGAATTCGATCATACTCTGGTACTCGACGGTGGTAAGGTCGTCGAGCAGGGCCGGTTTACCGATCTGGACAAGCCAAATACAGTTCTCAAAGAACTGGTGATGGCTGGTTGAGCGCAGGTTAGAGGTTATCGTGGATCTGCTCAAGGAAGCTGAGGTTCTTCGTAAAGTACCGATGTTTGCCAAGCTTGAGCCCTCAAAACTCAAGCTGTTGGCGTTTACCAGTGAGTACCAGACCTTTGAAGATGGCGAGATCCTGTTCCACGCAGGCGATCCCGCTGACTGCGCTTTTGTCATTATTAGTGGTGAAGTCGAAATCTTGGCTAAGACCGATGCCGGGGATGTGGTGGTAGGGGTTCTTCGCGACAATCAGATCTTCGGCGAGCTCGCGTTGCTCAATAACGCTCCGCGATCGGCAACCCTAAGGGCGAAGAACCGCTTGCAAGCGTTGCGCATCACCGACGAAGTATTTCTCAAGCTTATCACCGAGAATCCGGAAGTCGCCCTTGATCTTATGCATCAACTCAGCGACAAACTAGCCCTATCCCACCAACAAGTCGAGGCGCTGCAGAGCGAATTGCACCGAAACGGATCCTGACAATGGACTGTAAGGATCGGCCCTCTCACGGCCGGAAACCTGATCTATACTTTGAGTATGGCCAAATACGACAGCCGCGCCCGGGAATGTCGGGCGGTGTTACCCACCCAATCAGACCCCACTCTGCGGCAAGTTCGTGGACAATCCATGGTTGAGAGTCGCTTTGTAGCACTGTGGAACAGGTGTTTTGCCGATACTGAAGGCGAAGGGCCGGCTACGGTCTATGCGGACTTGGTTCGACGTTATTCCGAGCCGCATCGGCGCTATCATACTTGTGACCATATTACTCATTGCCTAAAGCAATTCGACCTTGCGGCGGGCCTTATGGACAATTGCGACGCAGTCGAGATGGGGCTTTGGTTTCACGATGCCATCTACGAGCCCGGCGCTGCCGACAATGAACTAAAGAGCGTCCAGCTCTTCGAAGAGATCACCAATGATCAACAGTCATCGCTTAAACAAAGTGTTTATGATTTGATCATGGTCACCAAACATCCCGAACATCCAAAGTGTTTGGATGAGAAATTTATGGTCGATATCGATCTTTCGAGTTTCGCTTTGCCCTGGGGAGCGTTCATCCAGGATAGCCAAGCGGTACGGGAAGAATTTGCCCACGTGTCTGACGAGAGTTTTTTTGCAGGCCACCGCAAGTTTCTAAACTCGCTGGTAGGGCGACCGACTTTCTTCTTTACGGATTTTTTCCAAACACGCTACGAGACGATCGCAAGGGAGAACATTGCCCGCTACATGAAGGATTTACACGCCAAAGGGTATAGTTAGCAGACTGCTAAGGAATTTGTTTTCAGCACTCTACTAGGGCGCCGATTTGAGTTGTAGCGGTGATACGGTGTAGACGACCGTCGCGATCTTCCTACCCCGGACTTGTACCTCCCCAATCCGCTCGAACGCGAAACGTTCCCACCCTGCGAGTTCCGCCGTAGTCTCCGATACAATGATGCGGGTGCCGTATTCTTTGTTGAGTTGTTCCAGTCGCGCCGCCAGGTTTACGTCGTCTCCATGCACGGTATAGCTAAGCCGGTTACCCGTACCAACCAACCCGCCGACACACGTACCCGTGTTGATGCCAACTCGGCAGTTTAATGTGATGTTCTCACCAAACGTACGTGCCTTAAGCACATCTTGAATTTCCAAGGCGGCCTGTACCGCATTCGCTGCGTGATCGGGATTCTTTTCCGGAAGATTGAAGGTGGCCAGAATAGCATCGCCCTGAAACTGATTGATAACACCGCCGCAGCGCTCAATCGGTTCTACCACTACGGAGAAATATTCGTTGAGGGTCGCGATGAGTTGCTCCGGCGACAGCGCTTCACTGATGGTTGTGAAGCTTTCTATATCTGTAAAAAGGATTGTGGCCTGCCCAACTTCACCTTGCCCCGCTTCAACCCGTTCCTCGGAAGACTTGACCCGTCTGACTACTTCTGACGGTACAAATCGAGACAGGTCCTGCGCCGTGCTACTATCCACGACTGACTGGATCAGCAGGCGGCGTGCGCGTGCGAGAGCGATTGCGATTATCGCGGTGACCATAAGGATTGAAATTATCTTGTCGAACTCGGCGCCGAGCAGCACACTATTAGAGGTCATATACTCCACATAGTCCCGCGTGATCATCGTGTTTTCCGGGTCGACGGTGACAACATATCCCACCAGTGCTAGCCACCCTAGGGCTGCCACTATCCCTGCGGTGATCACGAAGCGCGCTTGGAAGCGCAGCGCCCGCAATGCGATGAATATGAACACATAAAGCAACGTGGGTACCTTAAGATAAAAGGATGCGGGTTGTTCATATTGGAGATGAAAGCTCCAGATAAGACCGAGCAGCAGAAACATGTCGATCACTACAGAAAGGTAGAGCATCCAGTGAGGCAAGCGGTCGTAGTGAGCAAGTATCAATCTCAACACTGTGAACACAAAGTAGGCAGCCAACACCCACGGTACAGGCGCGAAGTCGGCGTCTTCAGTGAAGGTCTTTGGTGACAGTGTGTATAGAATGGTAAAAGAGACGACAACACCGAGCTGAATCCAACCGATCAAGATTTCGCTGGATTCTTGTTGACGCTGAATGGCGGCGTGTACTCGCGGAGGCAAACGCGTAGCGTCTGGTCTATTTTGTAGCCAGTCCCGATAACGTGCAAATATGGTTAACATTCTCTTGCCCGGCCCCGCTAACCGGTGACAGTGGGGTTCGAAATCCAAGCTTGAATTCTATCGTTCAATCCTTGGTCCGGTGCCCAGAAGTAAACATAGCCGCCTGCGCCCGTGACCTCATCGATAGCTTCGATTTGAATCGGCGCAACGTCTGGGCGGGCCTCTCGAAAGAGATGGATGAAGTCCTTGCCATAGCCGCGGTAATGACCGTGGGCTT
This sequence comes from Acidiferrobacterales bacterium, assembly GCA_964194625.1. GTDB lineage: Bacteria > Pseudomonadota > Gammaproteobacteria > Acidiferrobacterales > SPGG2 > SPGG2. The sequence continues at coordinate 52,659 of CAXMNC010000202.1, read as the reverse complement.
CTGGTTTGGCATAACCCCAATCTACGGTCTTTGCTCGTGTATAGGGTGAGGGTACCGTGATCTGCAAGAGTCCTTGTGGGCGAACAACCCGCATCAATTCTCGCAAACCTTGGCGGTCATCCGCCACATGTTCGAGAACGTGGTTGCAGATCACAAGATCATAACGAGCGTCCGGACGATTGATAGCTTCCAGATCTAGCGAGTTTTCACCGCCAAACACTGATACCTCATAGGACTTGAACCAGCTCGGGTCTACGCCGATGTCGGGGCTCAACTGTAGAACTTCTAGGCTGGCCAGATAATTGGCCGGTAATTGAGCATAGACTTGACGAAGTTGTCGGTGCCTCTCCAGGGATCGACAATTGCTACATCGGGGCAGTTCCCCAGTGCTCGCTTTCCGCTCATTCGGTCCCAGTTCGAAACTGTGTCCGTCACATATGTTGCACGTGGGCTTACCCATGCTCGGTGCGCTTTTCGCTACGCGTGCTGTGAGGTGTAAGCACCTTGCATGGCTGCAACCGCCATTCCCAGTTCGAACTGCCAACCACAGTCTCGTAACGCGAACTCCATGGCCGAAGCAAAGCCAACCATATCTAGATGATCACAGTAACCCATCTGTGCAACACGAAAGATCTTTCCTTTCAAATGATCCTGTCCGCCGGCCACGTCAACGCCATATTTGTCGCGCATACAGTCTATGAGCCGTCGCCCGTCGATTTCTGGTGGAACCTTGATGGCCGTCACTGAATCCGCTGGTCGTTTTGAGAATAGTTCCAGTCCAATCGCCTGCGCGCCAGCGCGCATTGAGTGCGCCAATCGCGCATATTCTTCCCAGTGATATTCCATGCCCCGCTCTAACATCAGGCCCAATGATTCGCGTAATCCTATGATCAGAGAGATCGCCGACGTGAATGGCGTGTCGTCGTTTTCAAGGGATTCCCTTGCCTTGAGACAACTAAAGTAATATTTCGGGAAGTCACTAGCCTCCGCCCTCTGCCAGCTACGCTCATTAACCGCCATAAACGAGAGGCCGGGAGGGATCATGGCACCTTTCTGTGAACCAGCTACGCAAACGTCGATATTCCAATCATCTTTGTAAAACGGCAGAACTCCGATCGAGCTTATACCGTCCACAATCACAAGCGCATCACTTTGTTGGTGGACTACCTCGGCAATGCCTTTCACATCAAACGCCGTGCCGGTGGAAGTTTCGCTATGGGTAACCAAGACGGCAGCCGCATCCGAGTGTTGGGCGACGATCTGTCTGACCTGATCTGTGGTAGGCGTGTCACCCCACGGCACCTCAAGCCTAACGATGTTCAGCCCGTAGGTGCGCGCGATGTCGGTCCATATCCTGCCGAATTTTCCACCCTCGATACTGATAACCTTATCACCTTGACGCATAAAGTTTATGAGCGCCGCTTCCATCGAGCCGGTACCGGATGCAGTGAGGATCAGCACCTCATGCTTGGTCTTAAAAAACGCCTTAAGTTTTTCTGATACATCCCGGAATATGGTCCTGAATCCGGCGCTTCTTAGATGCGGCATGCGCGCAGTCATAGCCGTGATGACGCGTTGTGGAATTTCTGTAGGACCCGGCGTGAATAAACGTGGTTTCATTGTGAGTATTCTAGGTTAATAGTCATCAGGTTAGGAAAATAGTTCCCACTAATAGTCAAAAATAACCTTAATCGCTCCATCCTTTTTGTGGAGTGATAATTCAAACCCGAGCTGTGCGTCTGTGAACGGTAGATGGTGAGTGATCATAGGCGAAACATCTATTCGGCCTTGTCTGAGCATATCCATAGCCAGCGGTACGTCGTTTTGCATATCTAGCCCCACTGATCCGATGAAAGTTGCGTTCTTGCGAAAGAAATCACTGTACCGAAAGTCATAGATCTTGTGGTCCGGTACACCAAAGGCAAGCACAGTACCGTGGCGCTTAACCAGGCGTAGACAGGTATTGATCGTTTCCGTCTGGTGCCCAACGATCTCCACAACAAGATCGGCCATGCGCCCATCAGTGATCTCTTCCACCGCAGCCGTCAAATCTGTGCTGGCCACGTTCACGGTATGCGTCGCTCCCATTTTGTTCGCTACCTGCAACCGATACTCTACAAGATCAGCGGCGACAATCGTCTTTGCGCCGAGATTGCTTAGCATGCTTGCCATTAACAGCCCCATCGGCCCCTGTCCAACTAACACAACATCGCGGTTGATCAGATTGCCCAGTTTGCGACAGGCCCAGATAACGGTACCGAGCGGCTGTGCCATCACCATTTGATCCTTGCTTTCCACGTCCGGTAAGGCAACCGTCAGGTCTTCGCTAGAAATGAAATACTCGGCAAGCCCATTTCGGTCGCGCGGGATAGACAGGACCTCATCACCTTCTTTGAAACGCCCCGAATTCGTTTCGGCGACGGTGCCTATGCATTCATGTATCGACAGGCCTGCCAATAAGGGATAGTCGGCCGCGGGCCGATCTTGCACAAACGGTGGCATGTCGCTGCCGCACAGCGCACTGCGGTATGTCTTAATTAGAACGCTTCCTGCCTTTTCCCGTTTGATATCAGGATGGTCCACGTCGACGATCTCGAACCGACGCGGCGCAACAATTTGAGCGGCCTTCATTGTGATTTCTGTGTCTGAATAGATTGAAAACCTGAGATTCTAATCGCTGGCTACGCTATTTCCACGTTTTGACCGCTATCAACCTGAATTTGGCCACACCATTTAGTAGTGGCCGAGCGAACGTAGCCTGCGACAACCACGTGGCCAGGCAGCACACCTCGATCGACAGCATGGAGGATGTATCCCCATCGGGCGCAGACCGTTCCGGGTTTGAACGAGGCCCTAGAAGCATGGGCTTAGCGCGGAGCAATCGTGATCTGTCGGAGACTTTTTTGCAACCGTCGGGTATATTTGATCGTCTGTCCCCACAGGAGGATACCGGGATATGCGAAATAACACTAAAAATGCCCGGATTTTGATCTATAGCCACGATACGTTTGGGTTGGGGCACTTACGGCGGTGTCATGCTATCGCTCAATCGCTGGCGGCGCGACGTAAAGGGCTGTCCGTACTAATCCTCTCCGGATCGCCCATCATCGGTAGCTTCGATTTCGGGAGCCGGGTGGATTTTGTTCGCATCCCCGGGGTGATCAAGCTGCGCAACGGTGAATATTCCTCCTTGAGCCTCCATATCGACATTGGCGAGGTCTTGGAGATGCGCGCGTCCATCATCCAGCACACTGCCAAGGTGTTTAATCCCGACTTGTTTCTGGTGGATAAGGAACCCCTTGGTCTGCGCGGTGAGATCCACGAGACCCTGCGAATGCTGAAGCAAAACGGTACTCAGTGCGTCTTAGGGCTGCGTGATGTTATGGACGATCCTGTGTTGCTGGCTCGTGAGTGGGAACGTAAGCAGCCCATACCAGCCCTGCGCGATCTGTACGATGAGATTTGGGTATACGGATTGCCGCAAATCTGTAATCCCCTCGCGGGCATTGATTTGCCGGAGACAGTGCGCGCAAAAATCACCTATACCGGTTATCTGAGACGCAATCCCTCGGAGAACGGCACCGACGCCATGTCCAAGCCACAGTTCGATGAACCCTATGTGTTGGTGACCACCGGCGGTGGGGGTGATGGTGAGTCACTTATTGACTGGGTATTGCGCGCGTACGAGGCAGACCCCGAGATTCCGCACTCGGCCTTGCTTGTGTTCGGGCCCTTTATGGCGCCGCGGCGGCGTGAGAATTTCCAAAAACGCGTCGAGCGCCTCGAACGTGTCAAAGCGATAACTTTTGATACGCACGTAGAAGATCTGATGAGAGACGCGGCCGGTGTCGTGGCCATGGGTGGGTACAATACCTTCTGTGAGATTCTTTCGTTGGACAAACCAGCGCTGATTGTCCCCCGACGAAAGCCGCGGATGGAACAATACATTCGTGCGAGCCGAGCGCAGCAGCTGGGATTGGTGACGATGCTTAGCGATGAGTATGGTCGCAATGCTCGTCGCATGGCCCGTGCGCTACGTGAGTTGCCACATCAAAACCGCCCATCAACCGTCGTCGTGCCGGGACTGCTCGATGGGCTTGATAACATTTACCGGATGGTAGACGTGTGGGCGCCCGATATGTTCGCAAACGAGGTCAGCGTCGCCACCCAGGGGCTTTAGTGTGCAGCTGTGCGTCGTGCTGTCGCTTTCGTAGTTAAGGGTTATCCGCGATTATCCGAGGCCTTCATTGCGCAGGAGATTCGCGCTCTGGAGGCGCATGCGTTAGATATTCGCATCATTTCCCTTCGTAACCCGACAGACCGGTCGGTGCACCCGCTGCATCGCGAGATTAGGGCGCCGGTCAACTACTTGCCTGAGTATCTCTATCGACAACCGCGCCGTGTTTGGCGGGGTTGGCGCGCGGCCAGATGCTACCCCGGATATCGCAGAGCGTTGCGGGCTTGGTTGCGCGACCTGCGGCGTGATCCAACGCCTAATCGGGTGCGGCGATTCGGACAAGCGCTGGTGCTGGCGCGAGAACTGCCGGGTGAGGTAGGACATCTTCATGCTCATTTTCTACATACGCCCGCATCGGTGGTGCGTTACGCAAGTCTAATAAGCGGCCTGCGTTGGAGTTGCTCTGCCCATGCACGAGATATTTGGACAAGCCCAGATTGGGAGAAGCGCGAGAAACTAGCAGAGTGTCATTGGGTGGTGACTTGTACGTCTGTCAATCGTGACCATCTTTGTAAGTTAGCACCGGCGGCAGAACAGGTGGAACTCCTTTATCACGGTGTAGATTTCAAACGCTTTCCAACGCCCGATCGACAATGTTCCCGGTACGACGGCCTTACTAACGGCAAGTCGGTGACGATTTTGTCAGTCGGTCGCACCGTCGAAAAAAAGGGTTATGCTGATTTACTCGCGGCGTTGGCGGCGCTGCCGGCCGAACTGAACTGGCGTTTTGTGCATGTCGGCGGCGGGCCGTTGCTGCCACGGCTAATGGCACAAGCCAAAGCCAGTGGTCTTGAAGACAGGATCTCGTGGTTGGGACCACAACCCCACGATGAAGTACTACGGCAATATGGCAAGGCTGACATATTTGCCTTGGCGTGCCGGGTTGCGCGTGATGGTGATCGAGACGGACTGCCAAACGTACTCGTGGAGGCGCAGAGCCAAGGCTTGGCTTGTGTTGCTACCCGGGTTTCCGCCATACCGGAACTTATCGACCATGGTCAAACCGGTCTACTTGTTTCGGAGGGGGATTCGAGGGCACTGTGTGACGCGCTGGAGCGGTTGATCGTAGAACCTAGTACGCGTGTGCAACTGGGCGCTGCCGGATATCGACGCGTGCGCGAACATTTTTCCTTTGAAGGTAACGCGGGTCGATTGGTAGCCAAGTTTCAACTTTCGCTACAAGGCTCAGAGTCGTGAAGATCGCCTATTATGCGCCGATGAAACCACCGATGGATTCGGTGCCTTCCGGCGACCGGGAGATAGCGCGTCTATTCAAGCGGGTCTTGGTCGAAGCCGGTCACGATGTGCACCTAGCTTCCCGCTTTCGTACTTGGGAGGGGAAGGGTGATAGCTGCCGGCAGCAGCGCTTATGTCGTATCGGCACACGCCTCGCTGATCGGCTATTGCGGCGTTACAGAATGGAGCCGCCGACACATCGTCCTGCCATGTGGTTTACCTACCATCTTTACCATAAGGCGCCCGATTGGCTGGGTCCAAGGGTGAGCCAGGGGCTCGGTATCCCTTATGTTGTGGCGGAGACTTGTTATGCACCGAAACAATCCGGCGGGCCGTGGCGCATAGGTCATGATGCGGTGGGCCATGCCATTGCTCATGCCGATGCCGTGCTTGCTCTTAATTCCAAAGATATTGACTGTGTACGTCCACTACTCAAGGATCCTAAGCAATTAGTGCATCTCGGCCCTTTCGTAGACACGTCACGTTATGCCGTCAACGGTGATCGTGGCGAGTGCCGACGCGCGCTAGCACAAAGGTTCGATTTGGATTCTGAGGTCCCGTGGTTGTTGGCAGTAGCGATGATGCGCGAAGGTGACAAGCTAGCCTCCTATCAAATGCTTGGCGTGGCACTAAGGGAGCTTGCCGATCGACCGTGGCGCTTACTCATTGTAGGGGACGGCGATGCGCGCCTAGCGGTAGAAGCCGCCTTCAGGGAATCCGGGGATCGTGTCGTATTTGCCGGGTTGCAGTCGCCGGAGTCGTTGTTGCCATTTTATGCTGCGGCTGACATTTTTGTTTGGCCAGCCGTCAACGAGGCGTTTGGCATGGCGCTGTTGGAATCACAGGCGGCCGGGATGGCGGCGGTGGTGGGGCATACGGTGGGGGTTGCCGATATTGTCCGTCATGATCAAAGCGGTGTGATTGTCCCGCCGAGTGATGTACGGGCATTTGCCAGCGCCTTGGGTTCGCTTTTGCAAGATCCAGCAAGGATTCGACAGATGGGTCTAGCGGCACGGGATCTCGCCGCGCGCGCGCATGGTTTGACGAGCGCGACCGAGACCATAAATCGAGTCATCCAAAGCCTGTGTAGACCATGATTCCGTTGCTGTTTATTCGCCATGGCCCGACGGTTTGGAATGCGGAGGGTCGGATTCAAGGTCAGGCCGATATCGAATTGAGCGACGCTGGGCGCGCGGAAGTATCGACTTGGTCGCTACCGGCAGAATTCCGTGACTATCAATGGACAGCTAGTCCGTTGTCTCGGGCTATGGGAACGGCAAAACTACTGGGCGCGTCGAGTGTGCAGGCAGAGCCGCGATTGACCGAAATGAATTGGGGTACATGGGAGGGCCATACATTAGCCGAGTTGCGATCGGCGAATGGGGCTGATATGGCCGAGAATGAGGCTCGCGGTCTGGATTTTCGGCCGCCCCAGGGGGAAAGCCCGAGAATGGTGCAGCTACGTTTGCAAGATTGGGTCGGTGATGTCCGGGAAACTGGACACGCGGTTATCGCGGTAACCCACAAGGGAGTGATACGCGCTGCCCTGGCACTTGCGACCGGTTGGGACATGGCTGAAAAGTCCATACATCGTTTGAAGTGGGACAGGGCTCACCTGTTTGGGCTGTCCGGCAACGGAAAACTTAGTCTGGAGCGATATAACATCCGGTTGGTGCAGCAATGAAGGTCATGTGTTACGTGCAGCACCTGATGGGTACCGGCCACCAGTGGCGAGTTGCAGCTATTAGCCGTGCGCTGCGCAAGCTTGGTGTTGATGTGATTTACGTATCTGGTGGGCTACCCATTCCGGGCTTGGATCCCGGCTGTGAGACGTTCGTACAACTTCCGGCTGTACGCGCGGATGATATGCACTACCAGACATTAGTCGATGAAGAAGGGTGGCCGGTGGATGATGGTTGGAAAAGCAGGCGGCGAGATGTGCTGCTTACAGCATTCGCACGATGCCAGCCGGATGTGTTACTGATCGAGACATTTCCATTTGGTCGAGGCCTATTGCGGTTTGAGTTGTTGCCTTTGCTGGAGGCGGCTTATGAGCGGCGGCCACGCCCGCGCGTCGTCTGCTCGGTACGAGACGTACTGGAGGCAAAGCGTAGGCCTGGTCGCAATGAGGAGATTGTCGATTTAGTCGATCGCTATTTTGATCTTGTGCTTGTGCACAGTGACCCAAAGTTTGTGCCATTCGACACCACCTTTCCGCTCGCACATCAAATCGAGCACAAACTACGTTACACGGGATACGTCAAGGCGCGTGATGCTCCAAAACCAACAAGCGACCTTGGTAGCGCTGAGGTCATTGTGTCGGCAGGCGGCGGTGCCTTCGGCGAGCATGTCTTGCGTACTGCGATCGAGGCCCGGCCACTTTCCGTGTTAGCAAAGGCACCTTGGCGCATCTTGGTCGGTCCCAATCTTTCGCCGCAACGATTTGCAAATTTAAAGGCACAGGCCGATACCGGCCTGGTGGTTGAACGGAATCGTACTGACTTCCCCGTACTGCTTAGAAACTGCGCAGTTTCTGTTTCCCAAGGTGGTTACAATACGATGCTAGAGGTTCTTGCTGCCGGCGCACGCGCGGTCATCGTGCCCTATGCAGACGAACGAGAACAAGAACAAGCCGTGCGCGCACGTATGTTGGCATTGCATGGTCTAATCGAGGTCGTGACCGACGATGCGCTAACACCCGCACGACTCGCGCAAGCGATCGATGCTGCCAACAGCGCCCCTGCCCGCCAATTGTCGACAATCGATATGAGCGGGGCGTTAACTACGGCACGGCTTGTGAAAAACCATTTTTTCGGAGATGTTTTGTTATGTGCAGCTGGGCCGCACTCGATAACGAATTAGACCGTTGGGCCGAATCGAGCCGAATGGCCACCTTCTGGTGGCGCGACGACGACGCGGTGGATAGTACGCCGTCGCTCGATCGTCTACTGGGCCTTAGCGTAGATATGGACGTCCCAGTGGCGCTTGCCGTGGTTCCAACGAAAGCGAGCCCGGCGCTGCCGCAAACACTTGAGGGTTGTCCGGACGTCAGCGTGTTGCAACATGGCTATGCGCACCGTAACCATGCCCCGGCCGGTGCGAAAGCGACCGAATTTGATCGATACCGTGCGCATGATCGTGTCATCGCCGAACTAACTGGCGGCCGCGACCGGCTATCAAAGCTTTTCTCGGACCGAGCCTTACCTATCCTGGTGCCGCCGTGGAACCGAATAGATACAGCACTTTTGTCGGAGTTACCAAATCTTGGTTTAATAGGCCTGTCTACCTTTCGGCCGCGCGCGGCGGCGGAAGCCGTGCCGGGCCTGCGCCAGGTGAATTGTCACATTGATCTTATCAACTGGCGTCGCACCTGCCGTTTTGTCGGGCTGGATAAGGCACTGGCCGAAACGGTGGCGCATCTCAACGCGCGACGTGAGCGTGGCGCCGACGAAACTGAACCTACGGGATTATTGACCCACCATCTGGACCATGATCCAGGGTGCTGGGAATTTCTGGAACGATTCCTGGAACGAACACAGATGCACCCGGCTGTACGTTGGCTAAACGCCCGGGAGGCTATGTGGACAGAATGACCTATCGTTACCCGCCGAATCGCCTCGCCGGCGACTATGTCCGGGCGGGAGCGGGGTTGATTCTTACGGTCGTGCCAGTGTTACTGGTCTCGCTGACGCTTGTACCATTGATCATTCTGTTACTGCTGGCCGCATTGTTTTTCGGTTATGGGATGCACACCATACTTTGTCATCGACGGCGTATCACCGTGGACCACAATGAGATCTCAGCCAAACCCGGTGCAACTCGCTTAAATTGGGAGGAGCTAACGGAGCTGAAGCTGGAGTACTACTCGACGCGCAAGGAATCATCATCGGGGTGGATGCAAATGGCCCTCAGGAGCGACAACAAACGGCTCAAGTTGGATTCCCGACTCGAAGGGTTCCAAGACATCGCCCGTCTTGCCGCTACTAGCGCCCATGCTAACGACCTATTATTGAGCCGAACCACGGCAAGCAATCTTGCCGCCCTTGGTATTGATGTAGATGGCACCATCAAGCAGCCACCGGTGCATTCGAATGACTAATCCGTTGCTACAAGTTTGCGACCTCAAAATTGAGTTTGTGCTACACAGTCGCGATGTCATTCGTGCTGTTGACGGTGTCTCTTTCGACATTCGTGAGGGTGCTGCCGTGGCCCTAGTCGGCGAGTCCGGCTCGGGTAAGTCGGTGATAGCACAGACCATCATGGGCATATTGCCGAAATCTGCGCGTATTACCACCGGTGAAATTCTATTCAATGATCCCCAGCGCCAGGGCAAAGGTTACTCGACGACAAACGGGAATGGCACTTGTGACATAGCGGGTATGAATCCCAGCGGTGCGCAGATGCGAGCGATCCGCGGTGGTCGGATTTCCATGATATTTCAAGAACCCATGACTTCGTTGTCGCCATTGCACACGATTGGAGATCAGGTTACGGAGGCATTGTTACTACACCGTGATGTCGATCGCGTAGAAGCACGCCGACTCGTGGTTGAGATGTTGGGCATGGTCGGTTTTCCTGATCCGCAGCGCGGACTAGATACATACTCGTTTGAGCTTTCTGGCGGACTGCGCCAACGGGCCATGATCGCAATGGCGCTTGTATGTCACCCGGCGTTGCTGATCGCAGATGAACCCACCACCGCGCTCGACGTTACAGTGCAAGCACAAATACTCAGCCTTATAAAAAACCTACAGGCTAAACTCGGCATGACCGTGTTGCTCATCACGCATGATCTTGGCGTGGTCGCCAATATGGCCGAGGAGGTAGTCGTTATCTATCACGGTAAAGTGATGGAGCGCGGTAGCCTGACAAGTGTTTTTTCTGATCCCCAACATCCCTACCTAAAGTCACTCATGCGCGCCGTCCCGCGGATCGGTATGAAGGCCAACGAGCGCTTGACCCCTATCCGGGAGGTGAAACATGAGGCTGGTGGGTACCTAACGGATCGAGAATCGTGGCCGGCGGATGCGGATGCGGATGCTGCCGGTCCATTGCTGCAAGTGAAGAACGTCAGCAAATGCTTCGGAATTCGAAAGGGTGCGCTTTTCGCTAGGGCGCCCACGTTTTACGTGCAGGCGCTTAGCGACGTCAGTTTTTCGATAAAGCGCGGGGAATGCCTGGGACTCGTAGGAGAAAGTGGCTGCGGTAAGACCACTTTGAGTAAGATTATTATGTGCGCAATTGAACCTGATGCAGGTGAAGTCCTTTATAACAATCGCGGCAAGGTTGAATGCCTGACGTCCCTGCGTGATTCGGAACTTATCGCGTTTCGACGAAAGATTCAGTTTATATTCCAAGATCCCTTTGGCTCGCTAAATCCACGTATGACTGTGTATGACATCGTTAGTGAGCCCCTCACCATACATGATGTCTGTAGTCGCGAACGCCGAGTGGGTATTGTCAAAGAGTTGATGTGCCAGGTTGGCCTTGATCCACGCTTTCTGTCGCGCTATCCACATAGCTTTTCGGGAGGCCAGAGGCAACGCATTGGGATAGCGCGGGCGCTTGCGCTAAACCCAGACTTGTTAATCTGTGATGAACCGGTGTCGGCGCTGGATGTATCGGTGCAGGCGCAGATCCTAAACCTACTGAAAGACCTGCAGGCAGAGTTGGGGTTGACCTATCTCTTTATTTCGCACAATTTAGCCGTCGTAGACTATATGGCAGACCGCATTGCCGTGATGTGCGCCGGGTATTTGGTGGAGGTCGCGCCGCGTGAGATTCTGTTTCGCGACCCAGTACATCCTTATACCCGTGGATTGCTGGCGGCCGTTCCACGCACTGATCTAAGCCAAAAGCTCGATCTCGCTGCCTTGATGGAAGGTCGGGTATCTGATCCCGCCGCATGGCCGACGCCATTTGGCGTAGAGAGAACTGCACCACCAGAGTTTGTCGATCTAGGAGAGGGGCATTTTGTGCGCGCACGCCGATCGTTACTTTCAGAATTGAAACAGTGATAAGGTCAACTCAATCGCTAGCACTTTGCATTGCCACGGTGCTCGCCATAAACCCGGTAAGGGTTGGGGCGGGGGGCTTCGTCGATTCGCCAGCGTTGGCGGACCAGGTTGCCCGCGGTGAACTACCGCCCATTGAGCAGCGGTTACCTGAAAACCCGATGGTGGTGGCGCTAGATAGTGCCGATAAATCGACAGGCCAGCACGGCGGTGAGTTGCGTATGCTCATGGCGCGAACCAAAGATGTACGTATGGCGGTTGTCTACGGTTACGCGCGGCTCGTGGGCTATAACGAAGAGTTTGAGATCGTCCCTGATATTCTCGAACGCGTTGATGTCGAGGCTGGACGTGTATTTACATTTCATATTCGCAAGGGACACAAGTGGTCCGACGGGCATCCATTTACGACCGAGAACTTTCGTTATCACTGGGAGGACATTACCAACAATCCAGACCTATCGCCCTTCGGCGTATCCAAAGAGCTATTGGTAGACGGCGAACCCCCTAAGTTCGAAGTGATCGATAGCTTGACTGTACGTTACAGTTGGAAGAAGCCCAATCCGTTTTTCTTGCCGGCGCTTGCGGGCTCGCGGCCGTTTTTTATCTATTGTCCTTCGCATTATCTGAAGCAATTCCATGTGCGCTATGCCGATGCAACCGAGTTAGCGAAGAAGGTCCGTGCCGCCGGCCAACATGCTTGGTCGGCACTACACACACGCATGGATGCGCCATACAAAAACAATAATCCCGACTATCCGACCCTGCAGCCATGGATAAATACCACGCGAGGGCCATCCGAACGCTTTATATTTGTGCGCAACCCCTATTACTACCGTATTGATTCTCAGGGACAGCAACTGCCCTATATCGATCGTGTAATTATGCATATTGCTGATGGCAAACTGATTGCCGCTAAGACAGGGGCTGGCGAAAGCGATCTACAGGCACGGTACCTAAAATTCGGTGACTACACCTTTCTGAAGAAAAGCGCGAAGCGCACGAATAGTGAAGTAAGATTGTGGGTAACGACAAAGGGTGCACACGTGGCCCTGTTTCCTAACCTGAACGCCAATGACACGGTGTGGCGCAAACTCTTTCGCGATGTGCGTTTCCGACGCGCTTTGTCTCTGGCAACCAATCGGCACGAGCTCAATCAGGTGCTCTATTACGGTCTCGCCACCGAAGGCAATAATTCTGTCCATGGCAGCGGTCCACTTTATCGTCCAGAATATCGCACGTCTTGGGCGCAATTTGACCTTGCTACTGCTAATGCATTGCTGGATGAGATGGGCCTAACGAAGCGTGACAACCGCGGTATCCGGCTACTCCCGGATGGAAGGTCAATGGTGATCGTGATTGAAACGGCGGGCGAGGACACCGAGCAGACTGATGTGCTGGAGTTGATTCACGATAGCTGGTTGAAGGCAGGTATAAAGTTGTTTTCCAAACCCATACAACGAGAGGTATTTCGCAATCGCGTCTTCACCGGCGAAACTCTGATGTCCGTATGGGGTGGCTTGGAGAATGCCCTACCAACGGCCAATACCAGTCCGCAAGCGCTAGCGCCGACGAGCCAGCAACAACTACAGTGGCCAAAGTGGGGCCAGTTCTACGAAACTGGCGGCGTTGCCGGTGAGCCGGTGGACCTACCAGCCGCGAAGAAACTTCTACAGCTTAACGCAGCCTGGATAAAGGCATCCGATTTTCGCACCCGCGAGGAAATCTGGCGGCAGATGCTTGAGATTAACACCGAGCAGATGTTCTCTATTGGCCTGGTTGCCGCTGTACCGCAACCAGTGGTGGTTAGCCGGCGACTACATAATGTGCCCCAAAAGGGTGTCTATAATTGGGAACCCGGCGCATATTTTGGCATCTACAAACCCGACACCTTCTGGTTTGCGGGCGCCCAAATGGAAGCCAAGAACTAGGGCCATCTCCAAATGGCAATAACGGCGCGGCACGAGTGCCGCCAGCGGTGGTGTTGAATGTTCGATTTTTTGGTCCGCCGAGTGTTGGTAATGATTCCCACCCTGCTGGTAATCAGCATTCTGATTTTTGGGATCATCCAACTTCCAGAAGGCGATTATCTAACTAGCTATATCGCCGAGCTCGAAAGCCAAGGAGAGACCGCCAGCAAGGAAAAGGTCGCCTTCCTCCGTAAACAATACGGTCTCGATAAGCCGTTCATTGTGCAGTACTTCACTTGGTTTACTGGGATGCTGCAAGGCGACTTCGGATATTCATTTGAATACGACTTGCCAGTATCCGAGGTCGTCGGTGATCGATTATTTCTGTCGTTTCTGCTCTCGTTTTCTACGATTTTATTTACTTGGGTGGTGGCATTTCCAATCGGGATCTACTCAGCCACACATCAGTACAGCTGGACTGATCACGGGCTTACATTCTTAGGCTTTCTAGGGCTGGCGACACCCAACTTTCTGCTGGCGTTGGTATTGCTCTATGTTGCCAATGCCGTATTCGGCACTTCTATTGGCGGACTCATGGACCAAGCCTATGTCGGCCAGCCGATGAGCTGGGATAAGTTTTTGTCTGTGCTCGAACACTTGTGGATTCCCGTTGTTGTCATCGGGACATCGGGTACGGCGGGCATGATCCGACGATTGCGGGCGAACCTGCTCGATGAATTGCAAAAGCAATATGTCATTACGGGACGCGCCAAAGGTCTGCCTCCATTTCGGCTATTGATGAAATATCCACTGCGCATGGCGCTAAATCCCTTTATCGCCGACATTGGAAACTTGCTACCGCAAGTCGTCTCCGGCGCTGCCATCGTGTCTATTGTGTTGTCCCTGCCGACGACAGGGCCGATGCTATTGAACGCGCTCCGTAGTCAGGACATGTATCTTGCCGGCTCATTCCTGATGTTCCTATCGCTATTGACCGTTGTTGGTATGTTTCTTTCGGACTTGGCCTTGGCGACGCTCGACCCAAGGATTCGTCTGCATGGGGGATTGCGACGATGACTGAGCAACGCACCGGCGATGGGATAGAGCATTTCGTCTCTACTGCGCCGTTCAACCCCTATAGCATCGAGGAGCTTACACCAGAACAGGAGCGTTACTATGCCGCATCGCAGTGGCGCATGATGTGGTGGCGTCTGAAGCGACATCGGCTAGCGGTGGTATTCGGTGTGATCCTTATCGTCATGTACGGCTCCATACTTATAAGCGAGGTACTGGCCCCCTACGAACTGCACACGCGACACACTGATTTTATTTTCGCCCCACCGCAAAAGGTTCGCTTGTTTCATGACGGAGAGTTTATCGGCCCGTTCGTCTACAGATTCAACTATCGGTTGAATATGGAAACACTCAGGCGGGAGTATGACGAAGATAAAAATACTGTATATCCGCTTCGGTTTTTCTGTCAGGGGGATAAGTACATGTTCTGGGGTGTCTTCGCCGGGCGCCTCCATTTGGTGTGTCCGGCGGCTGGCGGCACCGCGTTCATTCTCGGCACCGATCGCTTGGGTCGAGATGTGCTTTCACGAATGATCTACGGTGCGCGCATTTCACTCATCGTGGGATTGCTTGGCATCACCATCAGTTTCGTACTTGGTCTTACGCTAGGCGGCCTGGCGGGCTACTATGGCGGGTGGGTGGATAGCGTTATTCAGCGCCTAATCGAGATCATCCGCTCTTTTCCGGAGTTACCGCTATGGATGGCACTGTCGGCGGCACTGCCGGTGACGTGGAGCCCGATCGGTGTATTCCTGGGTATCACCGTGATCCTTGGTCTCATCGACTGGACCGGACTGGGGCGGGCGGTGCGCTCCAAACTTCTGGCGTTGCGCGAAGAAGATTTTTGCACTGCCGCGGTGTTGATGGGGGCACGGCCATCGCGCGTGATCGCGCGTCATCTGTTGCCAAACTTCATGAGCCATCTCATCGCCTCGGCGACACTGTCTATTCCGGCCATGATTCTGGGGGAAACTGCACTCAGTTTCTTAGGGCTGGGGTTGCGCCCACCGATCACGAGCTGGGGCGTGCTACTCGCCGAAGCACAGAATATAAACGTCGTCGCGCTTTATCCTTGGCTGATGTTACCGGTGGTGCCCGTGATTGTCGTGGTACTGGCGTTTAACTTTCTGGGTGACGGCTTACGAGACGCGGCGGATCCCTATAAGACCGGGTGAATAGCGAACTTCCACCCTTTTTTCTGGGATACGCCCGTCGCGCCCATGAATGAAAAGCTCGGTGCCCTGGTTCTGACTGATCTCCCCCTTAAATTCTTTGCTGTATCGCTGGTATCTTCTTGTCATCGAACACTCCTTGAAAGGTTAGAATAACCCCTCCGAGTGTCCGCTAAATTAGGGTAGGTTCAATTTGACCCTGTTTTTCTTTCAACTGGGACGGAGCAAACAATGATTAGTCGTGCGCTAATGGCGATCTTACGGTGCCCGCTTCATCCTAACTCCGGCCCACTGAAAATCAGCGCTGTCGACACGCCAGCGAGTCGACCAAATGGCAGCCTGAACTGTCAGCGTTGCGGGCACGTGTATCCCATTACCGATGGTATCCCGGACATGTTCGTCGCCAATGTCGATCATGAATCTTTCCTGAAGGCGGAGTCTGCACAGTGGGACCGCTTTTCGTCGACTTACGATGAAATAAGAATCAGCGATCCTATATATATGGCCTGTGTCGAAGCGGCCGTGGAGCAGTTGCGTCCCCAACCACACGACGTCGTTCTCGACGCCGCTTGTGGCACCGGCTTGACCATCAAGCAATACTACGCCGCCAGACCCCGTGTCATCGCTTTTGATCTTTCTGTGCGATCGCTGCACTACCTCAGGCAGCATATGCAAGATCACGATATAGCCATTGACTACGTCAGAGGTGATCTCAATGCACTGCCATTTCGCAAAGAAAGCTTTGATAAAGTCTTGTGTGCCAATGCGGTGTCACAGCTTCCAACAGAGGCCTTAAGACAGCATTGTATCGGGGA
The DNA here is from genome assembly GCA_964194625.1 of Acidiferrobacterales bacterium. Classification (GTDB taxonomy): domain Bacteria; phylum Pseudomonadota; class Gammaproteobacteria; order Acidiferrobacterales; family SPGG2; genus SPGG2. The sequence continues at coordinate 36,204 of CAXMNC010000202.1, read as the reverse complement.
GATCGCACGAGTGGCTCGGCCAGCTGCCAGAATCGTCGTGACGACACATAATTTCTCAAAACCGAAAAGACACGCCGGCTGGCCTAAGGAAAGAAAACGTCCCGGCAACCGGCGCGGAAAACCGCAATACATCTACAGGTTAGAGAGCCACGAGTTTAGAGACCTCTTGGCTACCTCACTTGTCGTCGATCGAGTTGGGGGCGCGGGGTTACCCTTGCCTTATAGAAACCCGTTTGGCGCATTATCGACTGGACTTGAGCGCTTCTTGCGTCGCTTTCCAACAAGCGCTGACTGGGGCCACATGCTGGTCGGTGTTTGTCACAACGGCAAAAACTAACGGCTGCTTTTTCTAGGCCTGAATAGTCGCTCATATCGTTTCACTCCTTCATCTGATGAGATGCACTGCTATAGCTAACGGATTAGTTCAGCGAGCGGTATATCACACTCATCCGGCGGGCGGATGACATAGGCTTCGGCGAAAAAAAACCCGGTGTCTTCAAGGCCCGTTGGATCAACACCTTTGCGCTTTAATTCGGCGATCGCACGCTCTTTTTCCTTCTGGTCGGCGAAGCGGCGATGACGAAATGGGGCGATAGGTACTTGCTCTACCACGAGGCCCACCTTCTTCATAACTTCTAGGCTTGGGCCGTAATCCGCGACGCGGGTTGGCGAGGTTGTGATCCATGGCAACGGCGGTCCTGTCGCACGCAAGAGGCGACTGAAGCTTCTCTCTCCGATGTAGCCGCATGCGCCTGTATCTAGGATAAGACTGACATTAGGCAAAAAGTCAATAAGTTCAGGACTGGGGTCATTCACCTCTAAGTTGTCCGCGAACGTCTTATCGTAAAGGCCGACACGCAGACCGTAGTCCAAAGCGTTCATACTAATATCCATTCCCGCGATTTGCGGTTGCAGGGTACGGCGCTTGCGCGTTGCATACCATTTCCGATCTTTGGCGATAAGCGGTGCGGCGTCCAAGTTAGTTAGTTCTTTACCGGAGTATCGTGCCACGATGGTGCGCATGTCGACGTGATAGCGGAGCAGTGCTGAGGTGATCCCATAGCCGCAAGCGAAATCTAGCACCCAAGGCGCCTGCAAGTTTCTTAATCGGCTGATCTCAGCGAGGGCGGCGCGTGCAATCGGAACCGCGTGTGCCGGGTTTTGATAGTCAAGCGGCGCAACGGCCTGGTAGTAGGCGCGACAATCAGGCAGGTTATAGACGTGATCAAACCGGGCCTTCTTAACCCGTTTAAAGAAGCTTTCACCAGCAGCCATTGCGGAGTCCCTCGTGTCCTTGCAGATGTGGGCGCGCGGTCACGCCATGCAATCCGCAAGTACCACCACCATCGCCTTCATGTCCCTCCTATTGCTAATGGTGAACCGCAAACACTTGGCTACTCAATAGCGGAGTGCGAAAAACGTGTCAGAAACCGTTTTCTTGAAGCAAAAAAGGAGATGCGACGTCTTTCTACCGCCTTTTCCGCCGCAGAACAAGTACGTCTTCCATAATGAGATACTGCAGATCAGAGTCGAAGAACATGTTTAAGGCATCGGTGGGTGTGCAGACCATAGGTTCGCCGCGACGGTTTAACGACGTATTCAGCACCACGGCGTTGCCGGTGTGTTTTTCCAGCTCTTTTATCAGTTGATAAAACCGGGCATTTGTCTTCTCGTTAACGACTTGCACGCGCGCCGTCGCAGGCCTCCATACCGATGAGACAAGGTGGCAGCTGCGCCACCATCCGCACCAACTCCTCGCAACGACACCTACGCCGCAGCCTTACCTGTCCAGCCGCATCTATCCCATGCAACACGAACACCCGCTTTGCTAGATCGATCCCAACAGTAGTAACCTTGTTCATGGCTTCCCCTCTCTTTCAGATTGAATGTCAGACCTCAATCTTGGCACTGCGATGCCGGCTCGAGTAGGGGAAGCCCCTTTCATTCGTTAGAGGTCACTAATGAAGTGCATCGTGCTGGACGCAATGGGAGTTATCTTTCGTGCCGCGGATGATGTTGCGGATCTGCTTATTCCGTTTATCCGCGAAGCCGGTGGAAACATGAATGCTAACGAGATCGAATCGGTCTACTTGGATGCCAGTCTCGGCATCATTGAAGCTGACGACTTCTGGAATCGTGTTGGCCTGGCTCCCTCAGTTGAGGATGACTACTTGTCGAGGCATTCTCTTGTGCCAGGCGTTGCTGAATTTCTCCGCAACGCAAAGCATCAGAAGATCCCCGTATGGTGCTTATCGAACGACATAGATCGGTGGTCTAGAAAACTCAGGGCGGCCTTCGACATTGAGGGCCTGCTGGCTGGAGTGGTCATTAGTAGCGCGGTAAATGTAAGGAAGCCTGATCGGAGGATCTATCAGTTTCTCCTTGACCAGAGCGGTTATCGCGCCGAGGATTTGTTGTTTGTTGATGACCGAGCAAAAAATGTGGAGGCTGCGGCTGCAATCGGTATTCGATCCCTTCGGTTCAGCTTAGACGTAGGCTATGGTCGTCTCACAGAGCAGTTGCTTGGAGCGCCCTCTAAAAAAGAAGAACGCAAACAACGCAAAGCACGCGAGCACGGGGCGAAAGAAAAAGCCGAACGTGAGCCGGTAAGATCTCAGACAGCGCCTTTAACTCCGCCAATGGCTGCGCGGGAGCCTACACCGCCGCGCATGGGCAAGCCAACGATTTGGCTTGCGGCGGCGGGGGTCTTTCTACTGCTGGCAGGCGGGATGTGGTACGCCTGGAATCAACACCAAAAGCGGGTCGAGGCAGAGGCCTTGCGGCAGGAGGCTGAGCAACAAGCTAGCGAGGCGCAGGCTAAACAGCGAGCGCTAGAGGAAACCCAACGTAAGGCCAAGATCGAGAGCCAGCGAAAACTAGAACTCGAAGCGAAACGAAAAGCGGAAGCTCAGCGCCAAGCGGAACTAGAGGCAAAGCGGAAGGCGGACGCAGTAGCTAAACGCAAAGCGAAGCCTGAGGCAAAGCGCGAGGCAGAGCTAGGAGCAAAACAGAAAGCGGCGCTTGCTCGGCAACCCAGTACCGTCTCCCACGCCGACCTCGGCACCGCCCAGCTGCAGGGAGCCGACCTCAGGAGCGCCAACCTGCAGCAGACCGACCTCAGAAGCGCCCAGCTGCAGGGGGCCAACCTAAGTTTCGCCCAGCTGCAGGAGGCGGACCTCAGTTTCGCCCAGCTGCAGGAGGCGGACCTCATTTTTGCCCAGCTGCAGGGGGCCAACCTAAGTTTCGCCAATCTGCAGGGGGCCATCCTCACCGAAGCCCAGTTGCGGGAGACCAACCTCGGCGGCGCCAACCTGCAGGGGGCCATCCTGATTGAGGTCAAAGCCGTCACTGCATCTCAAATCAAGCGAGCGACAAACTGGCGGCTAGCATTTTATAGCGATGACTTTCTCGCGGAACTGAACCTCCCCGCTGACCATAACGAAACCGTCAAAAAGAAGTTGGCCGAAATCGAAAAAGAAAAGACCATCATGCCGTGATACTATGTGGTGACTGCCAATCCCCGTTCTTCCATGAACCAAAGGCGCCAGCCGGCGGATCGTCCGGGAAAAAGATGTGCCAGCCGTTACGAGAACCTCGTCTATCGCCCTCAACGTGAAAGCGATGGATCTGCCCGTCGGCTATGGGTAGCTCATCACAGATGAGCCCGGCGTCCACCATCGCGCGGCGAAATGCGCTGCTATAATCCAAGAAGCTGTCGGCTTTTGGCTTTGGCTGATTGTTTGCAGCACCTCTCTTCGCCTGCTCGGCCCGCGCCAAAAGATCGTCTATTATTTGTTGTCGTTCGTTGGCCGCTATGCGGAGACATGCTAGATGATGGCCGACTTCGTGTGTGCTTTGACGGCCTTAGAAAGTTTCGGCGCGACGGTCGTTGAGCTGCAGCTTCAGGTTTATCGGTATTCGTTATGCCTGCGCGAGTCTGGCGAACGCGGGCCGGACCAGAATATCTTCCATAATCAGATACTGCAGATCAGAGCCGAAGAACATATTCAACGCGTCGGTGGGCGTACAGACCATAGGTTCGCCGCGACGGTTTAACGACGTATTCAGCACCACGGCGTTGCCGGTGTGTTTTTCCAGCTCTTTTATCAGTTGATAAAACCGGGCATTCGTCTTCTCGTTAACGACTTGCACGCGCGCCGTCCCGTCTTTATGAACCACTTCCGGGATCCGTGATTCCCAATCTTCTGCGACATCAAATGTGATGGTCATATACTGTGCCGGGTGGTCTGATTGAATGATATCTGCTGCTACGGTGTCTAGGATGCTGGGGCAAAAGGGTCGCCAGCGCTCGCGGTGCTTGATCTGTGCGTTAATACGGTCTGCCATGCCGGGCCGGCTTGGATCCCCCAAAATGCTGCGGTTACCTAAGGCTCGCGGTCCGAACTCCATGCGGCCTTGAAACCACGCAAGCGGGTTTCCATCGGCAACGAGTTTAGCTGCCGTCGCGACCGTGTTGTCCAGTCGTTGCCATTGCGGCCTGTGTTCATGTGTTTGGCAGGCGGCGATACATTGTTCAGTGGTAAAGGACGGCCCGAGATACACGTGTTCCAACTTCTGCATGTGTTCACCGTGACTCATCGCTATATAGGCGGCGGCACCCACAGCGGTGCCGGCATCGCCCGCGGCCGGTTGCACAAATAGCTCCTTGACGTGTGGCCACTCGAGAATACGTTGATTCAGTTTGACATTCAGTGCTACACCGCCGGCGAAACATACTCGTCCGGTTTCGCGAATGATGTCGCCCACGTAGTGATCGATGAGCGAAAGCGCAGTATCTTCCAGGAGTTTTTGAATACCTGCAGCATAGTCAATATAAGGCTCATCGATATCATCGCCATCACGAGCAAGACCAAGCCAGTCGACGAATTCCGGGCTAACCGAATAAATCCGTCCGTTGGCCCGATAACACCGCTGCCCAACTACATTGATGAGTTTGGTGTTGATCGTAAAGCTACGGCCGTCGCAACGAATCAACTTTGATAGATCATACTTAGTTGGATCACCATACGGCGCCATCCCCATTACCTTGTACTCGCCATCTTGCATCTCAAAGCCGAGATACTCGGTGATGGCGCCATAAAACCAGCCAAGTGAGTCTGGATCATAAAACTCTTTGATCTTGTGTATCCGACCGTTTTCTCCATAACCGAAGAACGTCGTCGCGTATTCACCCTTGCCATCAATGCTGACGATGGCGGTTTTTTCCTTGAAACCGCTGAGATGGTAGGCGCTGCTGGCGTGAGCCAGATGATGTTCGACGGGAATAAAACGACTACGGTCGATGCCGAGTTCATCGAGCAAGTTCAGTACAGAAGCAGATTTTCGGTTAATGAGGCGGTTGCCGTCGACCAGCGCCCTGTAGACCCTGTCGGGGGCATACCAGTGACGCTTCGCAAAGTACCACCTCGCCTTGTGCGCCAGACCTATCTTTACGTAGGGATAGGCAACAATGTCGATCTCGGAAGGCGAGATGCCTGCGTAGTCTAGACAGTACTTTAGTGCGTTGACGGGTTGTTTTCTTTTCGCATGTTTGATGCGGATAAAGCGCTCCTCTTCGGCGGCAGCGACCAGCTCGCCATCGATGACAAGCGCAGCCGAGTTGTCATGCAGTGCTGGACCCGTAATCCCTAGAATCTTCATCTACACAGAACTTGAGAAGTGTCGAGAACCGACGATGTTACACGACTTTGCCAGAACTCGGCATGGCACGTTTCAGGACATAAAGCACACCGGCATCGGCCGGAAGAAGCTCTTGATAAGGACAGGTGAATGCCGATGGAATTTCAAAAACACCTGTGGCAGGAGCGACGACATAAATCCTACCGTCTTTTTCGCTAGTTAGTAACTCGCTGGCACTTGTCAAAATATCTACCGCAGTGTCGTCGATGATGGTTAGCATTCGCCTGAATTGCCCGCGTTGGTAAGGAAATGGCGGATAGTCTTGATATCGTATTCTTTCGTCCGTGTCTGTGGCCGGTGTACGTTGATTGGAGTCTGGCCGAACGATTACCGAGGTTTGCCTGCCTGTTGGTGTATCGAATGAATCTAGCAGGGGCAGAATCGGCACAATCTCTTGGCCAATCAGGAGAGTCTCCCCCCATTCACCCGATATCGACATGGCCAAACGCAGGACGGCATAGCGTTGGCCGGTGGCGAGATCAACGATGGCCGGCGCTATACTTGCGTCAGCCGAGATCTGATCAATCAACGCTTGGGTATGTCTGGCGCGAATGGCGCCGATGTCGGGTATCAGGTCGTTGGACTTCTGGGCCTCTACATACAGGGTTTGGTGTCTGCGACCAATGCTGTCTGCCGCCGTCGCGTCTCGCTTTTTCACCTCGACAAAACCTGTTTCTTCGAGTCGCAACCTTAGGTTTTGTTCGTCGAACATGTAGTGATGGGTGCCGCCCTGGTAGATCAACCAGTTCAGCTCATCCATGGGACAGCGAACAGACCCGGGCCTAACATTGGCCCAATCCTTACTGGCGTAGAACGCAGCAGGTCCTGCTGCGTAGGCCTTAAACGCGTTGCCGGCGTCTGGCACGCCGGCGGTGAATTTACCGCCCACCATCAGTACTCGATGACATTCTACAAGCAATTGTGCGAGGTCGCCGGGATACGCAAGGCACTCTAGTGCATGCTCGCTATAGATCTCGGCGACACTCTCGTCGGGAAAAGGTAGGGGCTGCCGTAGATCCAGGGTGAGCCCGTCGGCAGATCTCAGGTCGATATTGATCCAGCCTGGTTTCGGTTTGATGCCGCCACCTAGCTCTAGCTTTAGAGGCTTGCGGTTGACAAGTTTACGACCGCGCCGAACGGCAGCCACATGTTTACGATGGATCTCTAGTTCTTTGATGCATTTGCTGAAAGCATGCGATATAGCGGATGGTGCGACCCGTTTTATCAATCCAACCGCGGCAATAGCTAAGCGTAATCTGGCAATCGTTCCAAACATAAGGGGCGTGGTCTGTTTCTAATACTTTGGTACTTCAATACCTGAAACGGAATTGTAGGTATCCTAGCGACACCGAGTAACCATTGCACTAGGAAACTAGATTAGGGCCTTAGAATTATTTTTGGCGCCGCACAGCGACCCCGAAGTAGGCTGCCACATCGACTGCGTCGATAAGACAGGCGACTTTACGATATTATCCCTGATATCGTGACACAATCGTGGCCAATGCCGCCGAAGCAAGGCGCGCCTCAGGCGGGTCGGCGCGTGAAGTCAAGATAACCGGTACGCGTGTGCCGACCACAATCCCAGCCGCGGTGGCACTCATCAAAAAGACCATAGATTTATACAGGGTGTTGCCGGTCTCGATGTTCGGAACCAACAACATATCGGCTTGCCCAGCAACCGGGCTATTGATCCCTTTAATGGCGGCAGCCTCTGGTGAAATCGCATTGTCAAATGCGAATGGCCCATCGATGAGCGCGTCGCTAATTTGGTCTCGCGCGAGCCGACTGACTTCCGCCGCTGCAACACTCGATGGCACGGATTCGTTTGCCTGTTCCGTCGCCGAGAGGATTGCAACCTTGGGCTTGGTATTGCCCAGCGCGTGTAGCACATCGACCGCGTTTCGAATGATATCAAGCTTGGTTGCCACGTCGGGACTAACATTCACGGCCGCGTCGGTGATCAGTAATGAACCGGTGCGCTCGGGGATAGTCATGTGGAATACATGACTAATACGTCGACCTACACGCAACCCGGTGTCACGATTAAACACAGCACGCATGAGCACGTCGGTGTGTACTTGTCCTTTCATCACCGCCGCCGCCTCGCCACTACGCGCCAGCGCCACCGCCGTTTCCGCCGCCACTGTTTCCCCATCGGCAGAGACGATGCGCAAGTTCGACACATCCCAACTCATTTCCTCGGCGATTGCCTCAATCGATTCTTGATTGCCTACAAGGATGGGCTCAATCAATCCAGCTTCAGCTGAGCGTCGTGCGCTTTCCATTGGCAGTGGGCTGGCAGCACCGGCGATGGCGGTCGCCACGGGATGTGAAGTCTGTGCTTTTTTCAACAGCTCCGGCGGACACACAAACGGTCTCTGGCTTAGCATGCTTGTTGTTGCCAAAGGAATCGAAGAAGATAGCGAGATGCAGAGTTCATAGTGGTTGAAGCATATAGAAGCGGTTACAGCTAGGCAAACTTGCCCGAACGCCTTCTATAATCGACACACCACCTTGCACGTTTAGTTTTCATGACCGCAACTGATTTCGATTACATCATTGTTGGTGCCGGCTCCGCTGGTTGTGTGCTCGCCAATCGTCTGAGTGCGAACGGTAAACACCGGGTGTTATTGCTCGAGGCAGGCCCCGTCGACAGGTATCCGTGGATTCACATTCCCATTGGTTATGGCAAGACCATGTTCAATCCCAAATACAACTGGTGTTTCTACACCGAGCCAGATCCAGGTATGAATAATCGCAAAGTCTACTGGCCGCGCGGCAAAGTCCTCGGCGGCTCAAGTGCAATCAATGGCCTGATCTTTATCCGTGGTCAGCCGCAAGACTATGAGCGATGGCGACAGCTCGGAAATCTCGGTTGGGGTTGGCAGGATGTATTGCCGTATTTCATTAAGAGTGAACGCAATCAGCGTGGTGCCGATGAGTTCCACGGCGCCAACGGTGAACTCGGTGTGTCAGACGTTGGCGAACCGCATGAACTGGCCGAGGCATTTATTGCCGCGGCCGAACAGGCCGGCATTCCACGCAACTACGACTTCAACGGCCAAACCCAAGAAGGCGTCGGTTACTATCAATTGACGACATGGCGTGGGCGGCGGTCGAGCACGGCGGTTGGTTACCTGAGGCCGGCATACAAACGGCCGAATCTGCGAGTTGAGACAGACGCACTGGCGACGCAGATTCTTTTCGACGGTAAGCGCGCGACCGGTATCACCTACCGCCAACACGGCCGCGAACACCGGGCACAAGCGCATGGCGAAGTAATACTCTGTGCCGGCGCCATCCAGAGTCCTCAGATTTTGCAACTTTCAGGAATCGGTCAGGCGCAGTTCCTAGAGGGTCACGACATTTCAGTCCTACACCATCTGCCTGGTGTGGGTCAGAATCTACAGGACCACCTGCAAATACGCGTCATTCACCGGTGTGCCAGGCCGATTACCACCAATGACGATATGCGCAGCATATTTCGTAAGTTTAAGATGGGGCTGAAATACGCATTATTCCGCCGCGGTCCGTTGTCTATCGGCATTAATCAGGCAGGCGCGTTCGTGCGCACACACCCTGATGTTGCTACCCCTGATATCCAATTTCATTTCGCGGCGCTTTCTGCCGACATGCCGGGGGCGCCATTGCATGATTTTTCAGGATTTACATCGTCCGTGTCTCAACTGCGACCGGAGAGTCGTGGCACGGTGATGATTAAATCGCGCAATCCGTTTGATGCGCCGGCCATGCAGCCAAATTATTTGTCGGCGGAGATCGATCGCAAAATCGTGGTGACGGGGCTCAAGGTCGCGCGGAACATCGCTGCCTCACCAGCACTGCAGTCTTATGTTGTTAACGAATATATGCCAGGCCACGACGCACAATCGGATGACGCCTTGCTTGAGTTTGCACGCAATACCGGGGTCACGATTTTCCACCCCAGCGGCACCTGCAAAATGGGATTTGATCCGGCGGCGGTTGTCGACGATAGATTACGTGTTCACGGATTGGGCGGCTTGCGTGTGGCCGACTGTTCGATTATGCCGACACTGGTTTCGGGCAATACACACGCGCCGGTAGTAATGATTGCGGAGAAGGCCGCGGACATGATCTTGCAGGATGTTCGTGCTCATTAGTTGGATCATGAGCAAGCAAGAAGGCGCTAACCCGACCGCAGCCAGGGTGACTGCGACCGAGTATAAGCCGGCAGCGGGACTTAGTTGACCGTGTAGGTCTTGTACTTGTCGAGTAAGCGTACTGGTTTTTTCAACGCATCGCGCCGGAACGGATCACCGAGTTCACGGGTGCACATTACTTCGACGATCGTAGTCTTGCCGGCCTTCTGATCTGCGCAAGCCTCCTGTAACGCGGGCCCAACCTCTTCGAGCTTCTCCACTGTTACTCCCTGAGCGCCCATGGCGATGGCAATCTCGGCGAAGCTTGGGTTCTTGAGATTCACACCCTCGAAGCGTCTGGCGTAGAAGTCCACCTGATTCTTCTTTTCGGCGCCCCACTGACGATTGTTAAACACGATTGGCGTTACTGGGATTTCTTCTCGCACACAAGTGAGAATTTCACCCATGCTCATGGCCCAGGCACCGTCACCGACATAGGCGATGGCCGGCCGGTCTGGTGCCGCCACCTTGGTACCGATAATTGTCGGAAACGCATAGCCACAATTGCCAAAACTCATTGCGGCGAAAAAGCTATTCGGTTTATTGAATCGCAGGTAACTGTTAGACACCGAACAGATATTGCCGATATCGGTAGACACCATAGCGTCATTGGGCATGGCCTTTTCCAGCTCCCTCAGCACTTGTCGCGGATGAAGTAGACCGGCATCTTCCTTCGCCACTCGCTGGCTCCACTCATCGACCTCTTCCGTCCAAGCATCGAGTTCAGATTCCCAAGCCTCTTTTTGACGCTTGATTTCAGCCAGTCGCTCTTGCTTGTTGTCTTCGCTGGCAAGCTTCTTGGTCTGTAAACGGTCGAGGATTGCCGCGGCGGCGGCCTTGGCGTCACCACAGACCCCAACCGAAATTTGCTTCACCAGGCCCAGCATTTTGTGATCAGAATCGACCTGAACGATCTTGGCATTCTTTGGCCAATAATCGAGGCCGTGCTGGGGCAGGGTGCCGAAGGGCCCTAAGCGTGTGCCCAACGCCAACACCACATCGGCTTGTTGAATCAGTTTCATGCCCGCTTTCGAACCCTGATATCCGAGCGGCCCACACCAAAGCGGATGATTGGCCGGGAAAGAATCGTTATGCAGATAACTGTTGACCACTGGGGCACCTAGATAGTCGGCCAGCGCCACGCATTGGTCTACGCCACCGGCCATGATGACGCCACCACCAGAAACGATAACCGGAAACTTGGCACTTGCCAGAAGCTGCGCCGCTTCGTCTAGGCTCTGCGCGCCACCGGCGCCTAGTTCAAGCCGCTGAGGTTGCGGGATATCTACGTCGATATCTCCGTAAAAGAAATCGCGCGGGATATTTAGCTGCGTCGGTCCGCGTTCGGCCATCGCCATATCGAAACAACGCGCCGTAAACTCGGCCAAGCGGCCAGGCCCAGTGACATGTCCTTGATACTTGGTGATAGGCGAAAAAATAGGAAGTTGATTGGTCTCCTGGAATCCGCCTAGCCCTATAGTGGTGGAGCCCGTTTCCGGCGTAATCGCTACCACCGGTGTGTGGGCCCAATACGCAGCGGCGATGGCGGTGACGAAGTTGGTGATGCCTGGTCCGTTCTGACCTATGCATACGCCATGTCGACCGCTAACGCGGGCATAACCGTCCGCCATGTGGGCCGCTCCCTGCTCATGCACGGTGGGGATAAAGCGGATGCCCGCGGCCGGGAAAACATCAAGCGCATCCATATAGGCCGATCCGACGATACCGAACATATTGGTAACGCCGTGGGCCACTAGCGTTTCAACAAACGCTTCGCTTGGTGTCATGCGTGCCATAATTTTTCCTCAACAAAATCGAATTGACAATTATTTGCGTACGAGATAGCTGCTGTGTTAGGCAGCTAACGCGTCTAACGGGTCACGATAGGGATACCCCAGCGCATTCGCTACTTGTTCGTAGGTAACGTCGCCCTTGTGTACATTGAGCCCGGCTAGCAGATGTGGATCATCCTGAAAGGCCTTCTTATATCCTTTGTCCGCCAAAGCAAGTACGTGCGGTAGCGTGACGTTGTTTAGGGCGAAGGTGGATGTGCGTGGTACACCACCCGGCATATTGGCAACACAATAGTGAATTACCTCGTCGACGGCGTAAGTCGGCTCGGCATGGGTGGTGGGACGAGACGTCTCGAAGCAACCTCCCTGGTCAATGGCGACGTCAACAACGACTGCGCCGGGTTTCATCTGCTTGACCATTTCTGCCGTCACCAACTTCGGCGTTTCTGCCCCTGCTATGAGGACACCACCGATTACGAGGTCAGCCCCGAGTACGTGACGCGCGACCGCGGCGCGGGTGGAGTACACGGTATTTAGCGGTCGGCCGAATTGGCGCCACAAGGCCCGTAAGGCATCCATCGAACGGTCGAGAACCCAAACATCGGCACCCATACCCAGCGCAATATGAATGGCGTGGGTGCCGACAACGCCGCCACCCAAAACCACCACCTTGGCTGGATCCACGCCTGGCACACCGCCAAGTAGTACGCCCAGGCCACCGTGGGCCTTTTCAAGGCAGTAGGCACCCGCCTGGATAGACATGCGGCCAGCGACTTCGGACATCGGCGCCAGCAACGGCAGCCCGCCGTGCGGCGAGGTCACCGTCTCGTAGGCAATACAAGTGGCACCACTTTTTACGAGATCCTCCGTTTGATCTGGGTCCGGCGCGAGGTGCAGATAGGTGAACAGCACCTGCCCATCTCGCAGACGCGCCCGTTCTTCGGCCAGTGGCTCTTTGACCTTAACGATCATCTCCGCTTTTTGGAAAACTTCCTCGGCCCTCACCGTGATGATAGCGCCGGCCGCCTCGTAGTCGGCATCGCTAACGCCAATTCCGGCGCCGGCCGCAGTCTCGACGATTACACTATGACCATGAGCAACCACCTCGAGCACGCTGCTCGGTACCAGGCCCACGCGATACTCGTGCACTTTTATCTCTTTGGGTACGCCGATTAACATCTGGGCTCTCCTAGGGACACGTCTGATTTTTAACCGACTAATCTAGGATCCGCTTGGCGGAGCGTATAGTACCAGTAGTGATATTTCGTCTATGCCAGGCTAGGGCAGCGCCAAGACGCCCATGCTGGTTCCGTTCGATGAGCGCTCGCTCTTATATCAGCTGGTGGATCAAGTTCGAGAGCTTGCGTATACCGGGCTCGATGCGATCGGCCGGTATCGAAGAAAAACCAAGGCGAAAGTAGTTTACGGGCGGATTGTCCGACATGAAATGGACCTGTCCAGGTTCGATGAGGATGCCGTGGGCCAGCGCTTGTTGTTGTAGATGATCCGCGTTCAATTCAGCTGGGCCTCTGATCCAGTACGAGGTACCGCCGAATGTTGGGACCCGCGTGGAGTCTGGCAAATAGCGGGCAAGCGCCCCTCCCATGACTTGCCATCGGTCTCTGTATGCGTGGCTCAAGCGGCGTACGAGTGAATCATGATGTCCTCGGGCCAGGAATAACGCCACCGCACGCTGATTGTTGGCCGGCGGGTGGCGCAACATCAGTCGACGAAGCGCGCGCGCTTCTCGTATAAGTTCAGGCGGTGCGACCATATAACCGAGACGTAGCCCGGGCGCCAAGGTCTTGGAGACGCTGCCGACATAGATGACACGGTTGTTTTCATCAAGACTCTTCAACGCCGGCGTCGGATCACCAACAAAGTTAGTTTCACACTCGTAGTCATCTTCGATAACGACAAAATCTCGGTCTACCGCGTGACGGAGAAGTAATTGGCGACGCTGTAGCGACTGCGTCACGGTGGTGGGGGACTGATGGCTTGGGGTGACATAGATGTAGTCACATTGGTCGAGATTCTTGTTTACGATCAGGCCGGCCTCATCAACCGGTAGTCCTACCATTCGCGATGTCTTGACAGCGAAGATATTGCGCGCATCCGGGTAACCGGGGTCTTCGATGCCGACCGTACTCCCACTCGTGACCAACAGTGTGGCCAATAGATAAAGGGCGTGTTGAGCGCCTACCGTGATGAGAATCTCATCGGGCGACGCCCACACCCCGCGTCGAGGCAAAAGGCGCGTATGTATTTGTTCGATCAACAGTGAATCATCAATGTCGATGCGATCACGTGCCCAGTCGCGGATCGCCACCACACTCAACGCCTCGCGCGCACATTCGCGCCAGTCGGAAATCGGGAACAACACCGGGTCCAGTTGGCCGTAGATGAACGCATAGGTGTATCGCTGCCAGTCGTGGGGTTTGACGATGTTTCGCTGACTCGAGGGCCTCATCTTTAACCGAGCTGACCAATCGGGTGCAGTAGCGGTATGCATCTGTGCACGCGGGGTGTGCGCCACTCGCCCCGCGAGAATGTCTTTGTCAACGTAATAACCACTACGCTCGCGTGAGATCAAATAACCCTCATCGACAAGCTGTTGATAGGCAAGAACAACCGTGTTTCGTGCCACCCCCAATTGCACCGCCAGTTTGCGACACGAGGGCAGCGCGCTACCGCTAGGAATATGGCCATCTAGGATGGCTGAGACCAGTAACTCGCGAATCTGGGCTTGTAGACTGGCGTTGCTGTCGGGCGACAGATGCAGCAGTTGGTCACGCATGGAGCTGGTCTAATCCGAGTCTCGGAACTGGCTCTACTCGGCCATGGGGGAACGAGTCTATTGTAACCCCGGCGCGGGTCAACAATAGATATCTGAGGAAGACCGAAATGAACATTTCTAGCGAGAAACTTGAACATTACTGGATGCCCTTTACCGCCAATCGCGACTTTAAGGCGAATCCACGGATTTTCGTCAGCGGCGAGGGTATGTACTACACGAGCCACGAGGGGAAGCGCATTCTAGACGGTTCGTCGGGGCTCTTTTGTGTGGCAGCTGGACATGGTCGCCGTGAAGTCGCCGATGCCGTCGGCAAGCAACTGATGGAGTTGGATTACTGTGCCCCCTTCCAGAGTGCCCATCCTTTAGCTTTCGAGTTGGCGCAAAGAGTGGCGGCGCTCACCCCTGGTGATTTGGACTATGTCTTTTTCACTAATTCTGGTTCCGAGGCCGTCGATACAGCGCTAAAGATCGCGCTCGCCTACCACCGGGCCCGGGGCCAGGGACAGCGCATGCGCTTTATATCGCGCGAGCGCGCCTATCACGGCGTGAACATTGGCGGTACTTCCTTGAGTGGTCTGGTGAAGAACCGCGAAGCCTTTGGGGTAGGACTCACCGGTGTCGCGCACTTACGCCATACATGGCTACCGGAAAACCGCTTCACGAAAGGACAGCCAGAAAGTGGTGCCGAGCTCGCTGAAGACCTGCAGCGGATGGTGGGACTCTATGGGGCGGATACGATTGCCGCCTGCTTTGTAGAGCCGATTGCCGGCTCGACCGGGATTCTCGTGCCGCCAAAGGGCTATCTCGAACGCTTGCGAGAGATCTGTGACGCACACGGGATTCTGCTGGTGTTTGACGAGGTCATCTGTGGTTTTGGGCGTACGGGCAAGGCATTCGCTGCACAAAGCTTTGGCGTAACCCCGGATATGATGACCATGGCCAAGGCATTGACCAATGGTGCCCAGCCTATGGGTGCAGTCGCCGTAAGCAAGGATATCTACGATACCATTTGTGGTCCGGCGCCGGCGGAGGCCATCGAGTTATTCCATGGCTATACGTACTCGGCGCATCCGGCCGCTTGTGCGGCCGGCCTCGCCGTGCTCGACATCTACGAGAAGGAAGGGCTATTCGAGCGTGCGGCCGACATGTCCGAGTATTTTCTAGAGGCCGTATTTGCCTTGAGCGACTTGCCAGTGATAACCGACATTCGCGGCTATGGACTGATTGCAGGCTTCGACGTTGCGCCCGCGGGCACGCCCGGCGTGCGTGGTTACGAAGTGCAAAAACGTCTTTTCGAGGCTGGCATGCATATCAAGATGACCGGTGACGCCGGCATTTTGGCGCCACCGTTGATTGCGGAAAAAGCGCATATCGATGAAATGTGCGCCATTCTGAGGGATGTATTGAAGACTTACCCGGCCCAGACCGCAGACATAAGAAAAGCGCACTCGTCGTAACTGATAAGGCGCCGCGACTGAGTTTACAGGAGACAAGGAGTAGGCGGTACTGGCGATAAGGGGAGTTGGCCCATGGGGGACGACGTAGGGCCAGCATTCGTCGGACATCATTTGGCATCGGTAGCACGGTATCGAGCAAACTGTTGGTTTGCTCGATACGTCGACGCGCTGTATCTTGTCCCGTGAGAACGGTACAACGCGTGCGCAGGCAGCGGCAAGAGTGCCGCGCGGAGGTGAGGTTATGGACGTCAAAGTAACAAATACGCTGCACCATTATATCGGCGGGCAGAAGATAGAGGGTACCAGCGGTCGCTTCGGCGATATCTACAACCCGGCGACGGGTGAGATCACAACCAAGGTGCCATTCGCCAGTGCCGATGAGGTTCGTCAGGTGATTGCGACCGCGGCAAAGGCGTTTCCGGCATGGGCAGCAACGCCGCCAGCGCAGCGTGTGCAAATACTGTTTCGATTTCGTGACTTGGTGAAACAACGCACAGACGAGCTTGCCGAACTGTTGTCATCTGAGCATGGTAAAACTTTGGCGGATGCCAAGGGCTCTGTGACGCGTGGCGTCGAAGTTGTTGAGTTTGCTTGTGGCATTCCGCAGATGTTGAAAGGCGAGTTCAATGAAGGGGTATCACGGGGCGTGGACAGCTACTCCGTTCGTCAACCGCTGGGTGTATGTGGCGGCATTACGCCATTCAATTTCCCCGCCATGGTACCGATGTGGATGTTTCCGATTGCGCTCGCTTGCGGTAACACCTTTGTATTAAAGCCATCGGAGAAAGACCCGTCGGTTACCCTAAAGTTGGCCGAGCTAATGACAGAAGCGGGGCTTCCTGAAGGCGTGTTAAATGTTGTCAATGGTGACAAGGAAGCGGTGGATACCTTGCTGACCGATCCAGGCATTGCCTCTATAAGCTTTGTCGGTTCGGTTGGTATCGGTGAATACGTTTATACCACCGGTTGCGCACACGGAAAGCGAGTGCAGGCACTGTGTGGCGCCAAGAATCATATGGTGGTTATGCCAGATGCGGATATGGATCAGGCGGTCGATGCCATCATGGGCGCCGCCTATGGCTCTGCCGGCGAACGTTGCATGGCGATCTCAGTAGTGGTGCCCGTCGGCGAACGTACGGCCGACGAACTCGTAGAACGACTTAAACCACGCGTCGAGGGCCTCAAGATTGGCCCCTACACCGATCCCGAGGCCGAGATGGGACCACTTGTGACGCCACAACATTACGAAAAGGTTAAGAATTATGTCGAAGTTGGTGTCGCTGAGGGCGCCGAACTCGTTGTTGATGGACGCGATGTAAAGCCCAAGGGTTACGAGAACGGTTCGTTCCTGGGTGGTTGCTTGTTCGACAAAGTGCGTGCCGACATGCGCATCTACAACGAGGAAATCTTCGGTCCTGTGCTCAGCATTGTGCGTGCTGAAAACTATGACGAGGCCTTAGGGCTTGTCAATGCCCATGAACTTGGTAATGGTGCTGCTGTGTTTACACGCGATGGTGATTGTGCCCGTCATTTCTCCAGTGCAGTGCAAAGCGGTATGGTGGGCGTCAATGTACCGATCCCAGTGCCGGTTGCTTATCATAGTTTTGGCGGTTGGAAACGCTCGTTGTTTGGCGATCTTTACGTGCACGGCCCCGAGGGCGTGAAGTTCTTTACCAAACTGAAGACCATCACCGCGCGTTGGCCGTCAGGCATTCGATCTGGCGCCCAGTTTAACTTCAAAGCGGGCGGTGAGCATTGAACTAAGCGCCGCAATCCAAGCGCAGGTTATCGATAAGGCGCGCCTTGCCGATCCGTGCCGCGATCAGCGCTTGTGCATGTACCAGGCTTCCTGCTGGCGCTTCGGGTCGCCAATCGTGCGGGTCTCTTAGCTCGGCGTATTCCACGTCTATGCCGTCAACGTCGAGCTCACGCAACATCACCTCGCGTAATTTCCCAGCCTCGCACTCGCCTTGATGCCAGGCGTGGCGCGCACTGAACAGTGCACGAGATATACAAGCCGCACGCTCACGCTCACTGTCTGTGAGCAAGACGTTACGTGAGGAGTACGCCAACCCTGAGGGCTCCCGCACGGTCGGACACACGACAATCTCGGGGTAACCTAGCGCCCGTGCAAGATCTTTTACGACCAACGTTTGTTGAAAGTCCTTTTCGCCAAAGTAGGCGCGCGCTGAGCCAACCACTTTGAACAGGCGCTCGCAAATGGTAGCGACCCCCGCGAAGTGCCCGGGCCGGCCCGCTCCTTCGACCCCATCCGCTCCCGGCCCAGGATCTCGTTGTACGATGTCCTCGGGGGATTCGACGTCGGGAAAAAACTGCTCGAAGGTACCGGTGAAGACCATGTCGCACCCTATGTCTTGTAGTTGCCGTATATCGTCGTCTAGATTACGCGGATAGCTCGCCAAATCCCCCGGGTCGTTGAATTGCAGCGGATTGACAAAGATGCTGACACAAGTGATTTCGTTCTCGGCCACGGCGCGGCGCACGAGCGACAGGTGTCCTTCGTGTAACCCACCCATGGTGGGCACGAAACCAATCGAGCGACCGGCTGCCCGCTGCTCTGCGCACCACCCGCGCGCGCTGTCCGGATCAGGTAGATGCACAACCATGCGGTCAGGCTGCCACACGGACGACCCGCCTGTCTATTCGGTGACGTTATAATAGGCGGGCAACAACGCTCGATACCACCAGGAGGACAGAGCATGAAAACGAGAGCCGCCGTCTTGCACGAAATGGAGTTGCCACCACCCTATGCGGAAAGCCGCCCGCTCCATATCGAGGAGGTCGAACTCGACCCACCCGGTGAGGGTGAGGTGCTGGTGGAAGTGAAGGCGGCCGGACTGTGTCATTCCGACCTATCCGTTATCAACGGCGACCGGCCCCGACCCACGCCGATGGCCCTCGGTCATGAAGCGGCTGGGATTGTGCGTGAGCTGGGTGCCGGTGTGAAAGACATTCGTACCGATGATCACGTGGTCATGGTCTTTGTCCCGAGTTGCGGCCATTGTCTGCCGTGCATGGAAGGACGTCCCGCCTTATGCGAGCCGGGCTTTCACGCCAACTCCGCCGGTGCACTGTTATCGGGTGCACGCCGGCTTCATCGCAACGACAAAGCCATCAATCATCACATGGGGATATCGGCGTTTGCCGAATACGCAGTGGTCTCGCGCCAATCGCTGATCAAGGTCGATAGTGAGTTGCCGCTCGATGAGGCGGCACTGTTTGGCTGTGCGGTGTTAACCGGGGTAGGGGCCGTGGTGCATACCGCACGCGTGCCGCCGGCGGCGACGGTAGCAGTCGTCGGCCTCGGCGGTGTGGGCCTCAACGCCTTGCTGGGAGCGGTGCTTGTCGGTGCGCAACGCATCGTCGCGATCGACGTTATCGATGAGAAGCTGGCGCTCGCGCGTCAACTTGGCGCTACCGATACCTTCAGAGCTGGCGACAGCGACTGCGCAGCGGCTGTGAAGGAGGCCACTCAAGGCGGCGTGGACTACGCCTTCGAGATGGCGGGTTCGGTCAAGGCGCTTGACTTGGCTTATAGAATTACCCGTCGCGGCGGTACCACGGTGACGGCAGGGCTTGCCCATCCCGAGCATACGCTGGCCTTACAGGCAGTGAGCCTGGTGGCGGAGGAACGCACGCTTAAGGGCAGCTATGTGGGCAGTTGCGTACCTGCGAGGGATATACCGCGGTTTATCGCCCTGTACCGGCAAGGCCGATTGCCCGTGAACCGGCTAATGAGCGACCATCTCGGTTTTGATGATTTGAATGCGGCGTTCGATCGCCTCGCGTCGGGCCGCACCGTCCGCCAGATCCTCATACCCACAGGCGGCTAGGGGAAAACCAATGCCTTTGCCAACATCTACACACGCCCCCAGGAGCAGCCTTATGGTGGCCTTTGGCGCACGGCGCGCGGACGCTGCATAATGTCGCTTATGATTAAGGTCTTGCCGCTCTTAGAGGCACGGGATCGGACAAAACGAACAAACTGGAGGGAATTAACGTGAACCTGAACACTGCGACTGTGAACCTGAGTAACACCTCGCTATTTCGTGAACGCTGTTACATCGATGGCGCGTGGGTGGATGCGCAAGATGGTGCCGTCATCGAAGTCAACAATCCGGCCACCGGCAGCGTCCTAGGCACGGTGCCTGGGTTGGCTACTGAAGATACGCGTCGCGCTATCGCTGCCGCCGATGCGGCCTGGCCCGAGTGGCGGGCGATGACCGGTAAGGAACGCGCGGTCATCATGCGCAGATGGTTCGAGCTCATGATGGAAAACCAGGAGGATCTGGCGGTCCTCATGACTACGGAGCAGGGTAAGCCGCTCGCGGAATCCCGGGGCGAGATCGCCTATGCCGCCTCGTTCATAGAATGGTTCGCCGAAGAGGGCAAGCGAGTCTACGGCGATACCATGCCGCATCCGCTGCGCGGTAAGCGTATCGTCGTGCTGAAACAACCGATTGGTGTGGTCGCCGCGATCACGCCGTGGAACTTTCCGGCGGCCATGATTACGCGTAAGTGTGCACCGGCACTGGCCGCCGGTTGTACCGTTGTGAGCAAGCCGGCATCACAAACACCGTATACGGCACTTGCGCTCGCAGAGTTGGCAGAACGCGCAGGAATGCCCAAGGGCGTATTCAATGTGATCACCGGACCGTCGGCGGTGATCGGGGCTGAACTCACGAGCAATCCGACCGTACGAAAGCTCGGCTTCACGGGTTCGACCGAAGTAGGCAAGGCGCTCATGGCCCAGTGTGCAGACACGGTCAAGAAGGTGTCGTTGGAACTCGGCGGCAACGCACCATTCATTGTCTTCGACGATGCAGACCTCGACGCTGCCGTCGCTGGCGCCATGGCATCGAAGTATCGGAATGCCGGTCAGACCTGCGTGTGCGCGAACCGGGTTCTGGTGCAAGATGCCGTCTACGATGCGTTTGCCGAAAAGATGGCGGATGCGGTGGGCAAGCTCAAGGTAGGCAACGGTCTCGAGGATGGCGTGCAACAAGGGCCGCTAATCGACATGCGCGCGGTCGAGAAGGTGGAATTCCATATAGCGGACGCTACCCAAAAGGGCGCACAAGTCGTCGCCGGCGGTTCACGCCACGCCCTTGGCGGAACTTTCTTCGAGCCCACGCTGTTGACGCAGATGACGCCGGAGATGGCGGTCGCGAACGAAGAAACGTTTGGCCCGGTAGCGCCATTGTTCCGCTTTCACGACGAAGAGGAAGCGATTCGTATGGCGAACGACACGGAGTTCGGGCTCGCCGCCTACTTTTACAGTCGCGACATCGGCTGCATCTGGCGCGTGTCGGAGGCGCTGGAGTACGGCATTGTTGGCGTTAACGAGGGCATCATCTCTAACGAAGTGGCACCCTTCGGCGGTATGAAAGAGTCAGGCATCGGACGCGAAGGTTCGAGGTACGGCATGGACGAGTTTCTGGAGATCAAGTATCTGTGTATGGGGGGGATCGACAAATAGATACATCGTGTCGCCAGTGTCACTGCGCAATCGGGGTTTCACCAGTCGGCTCGCGCCGACACCAGCGATCGCGAGCCGAGTTTCGACTCACGGCTTACGGTTCACGATTCACGAGTGTCTAGTAACCAGTCACGGATGACGTCGATCTGGTCTTTCGCCATTAGTGCCGGCGCGTGACCGACGCCGGCCAATTCCACGAGCTGCGTCCGCGGACCTCGCGTCTGCATTTCTTCGGCGATCTCCGCAAGCAGCATGTCGGATTCCGTTCCGCGAAGTAGCAGGACCGGGCAACCGATCTGGTCCCACACCGCCCACAAGTCCATGTCTTCGAGGGGCTCAGTCGTGAAGCGCAACGCAATGGCGGGGTCATACATAAGGGCGTAACGGCCGTCTTCTGTTTTGTGCGCACTATGACGGGTGAGGTGCCCCCATTGTTTATCCGTTAGCGGCCCAAATCCCGCGTGGACCTCACGCAAGTGAGCTTCGACATCGGCAAGACTCTCAAAGCGCGGGTCAGTGCCTACGTATTGCGCAATACGCTCTAGGGCCGCCTTGGGAATGAAGGGACCGATGTCATTGATGATAAGCCGCCGGATTGGTGTATTTGGCAGGGCGGCGAGCAACATGCCGATGAGGCCGCCCATGGATGTGCCCAGCCAGTCCACGCGCTCCACATCCAACCGTGCGATGAGTGCGGCCACATCGACGTCATAGGTCGCGTAGATATAGTCCTCCTTGACCTTAAGCCACTCACTGTGTCCACGTCCGACGATATCAGGACACACTACTCGGTAGTCTTCCGCGAGCGCCTTGGCCAAGAAATCAAAGTCTCGTCCATTACGGGTGAGGCCGTGCACGCAAATCAATACGCGCTCGTTGTCTGGGTCCCCCCATTCGGTGTAGGCAATCTTGTGAAATTCGTGGGCACTAATACTTAAGAAACTACTCGTTTGCATGGTTTGGAAAACGACAGAGGATTGTTCTTGTTGGCAAGGGATAGCTTACACAGTTTTTGCCGTTGGCAGAACCGTTGTCACGGCTGCGAGGTGTCGTATCCGCGCTGGACGTCACAACAGAACGCTAGGTTACCCTGGCGCAGTGTGCCGCCTATTGGAAAAGATCTTGCTAGCAGCGGGGCCGTGAGCGGTGTCTGATTTTTCTACGCCGCGGATACCGACGCCTGCGTGGTGGGTCTCTCCGCTTGGCGTAGACTGTGCACCTCGTTTAACGCTACGGACAGCATCGCAAAATCCACGGTGTCGCTCGCCTGTAGATCCGAGACGCGCTCCATGAAGCGATCAACAACGAACTGATTGTCCGAGACCCACGTATCGACCATCGCCTTGGCGCCAACCGTCCTCTTGCTGGTATTCAACACTTCCGTTGTAAGGTGACGTTGCTGGACGTGTAGATCATTGCGTAACGCTGATTTCGCCAGCGTATGCCAATGATTTCTCACCTTTAAATCCGCGATCTGTTCGCGTAACCACTGCAATTCCAGTCGTGCCCCAAGGGCGAAGTAGAGCGCCGCAACCGTTGGCACGTTGCGTCTGCTAGCCTTTGACACCTCGACAATATCTAATGCAGATGAGAGGGCAATTAGCCCAGCGATACGTTCAGCCAATGCGCTGGGCACGTTTTCGGAAGAAAAGTGCTTGTATCGCTGCTTCAGGTCGAGCCTGTTCACGGCGGCTAGCGGTTTGGGCAGGCTCTCCGCCAGCTCACGAACACCCTCTTTGAAGTACGACACAGTGGTGGCAATGTCTAGCGGCGGCCGGCGATTTCGTAACAACCAAAGGGTCGCACGTTCGATAAGCCCTCCCGTATCGGCAAACAGCATGGCCATCTGCATCTGCGCCGTTACTTTGTTATCTAACGACTCGATCTCCGTCCAAAGGTCGTGGATGTTAAAGATCTCGTGGGCGGCGGCGTAGGCGCGCGTGATATCGGGGGCCTCTGCCCCGCTCTCTTCGCGCATTCGAAAGGCAAATGTGGGGCCAGCGCGATTGACCATGCTATTGATAATGTGCGTAGCGATTATTTCCCTTCTTAGCCGATGATTGTACATCTCCGAGCTAAAGCGCTCGCCCAGGCGTTTGGGAAAATGGCGCGGCAACGCGTTAGACAAATAGGGATCCTCCGGCACATCGGAGGACAACAGTTCTTCGTACAGCGTCATCTTGCTGTAGGCAAACAACACCGAAATCTCGGGTTTGGTGAACCCTTCTTGCGCCGCCTGCCGATCGGCAATGATCTTGTCGCTTGGTAGAAATTCCCCTTCACGGTCCAGTTTTCCAAGGCGCTCCAGGTGGCGCATGAAACGGGTGTGCTCTGCAAACAAGGCCGGTGCCTGCATTGTGGCGATACTTATCGCCTGTGACTGACCGTAGTTGTCCCCCAATACCAATTCTGCGACCTCGTCGGTCATACTCGCGAGTAGGTTGTTGCGCTGCTTTTGAGTCATATCGCCGCTTGCGACGACTTGATTCAACAAGATCTTGATATTGACCTCATGGTCCGAGCAATCGACACCAGCGGAATTGTCGATGAAATCTGTATAGACTTTGCCGCCTTTACGTGCATATTCGGTGCGGCCTAACTGTGTCAAACCAAGGTTACCGCCTTCGCCAACGACGCGGCAGCTAAGATCTCTACCGTTGACGCGAACGGCATCGTTGGCGCGATCGGCTGCATCCATATGGGTCTCAGACTCAGCCTTCACATAAGTGCCGATACCACCATTCCACAGCAGATCTACCGGCGCCTTGAGCATCGCGTTGACCAATTCATTGGGCGCCATATGATTGACGTCAACGCGCAGCAATTGCCGTACCTCGGCAGAAAGCGGTATCGACTTGGCGCTGCGCTCAAAGATCCCACCACCTTTGGAGATAAGCTCTTGGTTGTAGGCACGCCAGTTGGATCGAGGCAGGTTAAATAGACGTTCGCGTTCGCGATAGGAAGCCTCCGGATCTGGATCGGGATCGAGAAATATATGCACATGGTTAAACGCGCCGACCAGCTTAATATGTCTAGACAACAACATGCCGTTGCCGAACACGTCGCCAGCCATGTCGCCAATCCCCATCACGGTGAAGTCTGTACTCTGGATGTCGATACCCAATTCTCGGAAGTGTCGCTTCACCGACTCCCAACCCCCGCGCGCCGTGATGCCCATCTTCTTATGGTCGTAGCCAGCGGAACCACCAGAGGCGAAGGCATCGCCGAGCCAGAGCCCGTAGTCCTTCGCCACGCCATTGGCGATATCAGAAAACGTGGCAGTACCCTTGTCAGCCGCGATCACCAGGTAGGGGTCATCTTCGTCGTACCGCACCACATCTTTGGGCGGAACTACTGCACCGCCCTGCAGGTTGTCGGTAATGTCGAGCATGCCGGAGATGAAAGTTGTGTAGCAGGCCACAACCTCTTTTGCGAGCGATTCACGATCACCACCAACCGGTGGTTGTTTAACGACAAAGCCACCCTTTGATCCAACGGGCACGATCACTGCGTTCTTAACCATCTGGGCCTTCATGAGCCCCAACACCTCTGTGCGGAAATCCTCACGCCGATCCGACCAGCGCAGTCCACCACGGGCAACTTTGCCACCACGAAGATGTAGTGCTTCGGTTCGCGGCGAAAACACGAAGATCTCGAACATCGGTTTTGGCAGTGGCATGTTGTCAATACGGTCGGGATCGAGCTTGAACGACAAATATGGTTTTGGTTGGCCGTCACTTTGCTTTTGAAAAAAGTTCGTACGTAGTGTCGCCTGGATTACGTTTAAGAAGCTACGGAGGATACGATCCTCATCTAGACTAGCGACCGAGTCGATATGTTGTTCAATCTGAGAGAGCAGATCGGCCACCCGGGCTTCGGCTTGGTCAACGCGCGCCGGATCAAATCGCGCGCGGAATAAATCAACGAGCAAACGAGCGATATTCGAATGGTTAGTAAGTGTTTCCACCATGTAGGTGCGACTAAAGGGCACACGAATTTGTAAGAGATATTTACAGTAGGCTCGTAACACCACAGTCCCACGCCAACTCAACCCGGCGCTAAGCACGAGTCGATTGAAGCCGTCATTTTCAATTAAACCGCGCCAGACACGGGCGAATGCGTCTTGGAATGTCTCGCCAACTTCATCGAGATCGACCTCGAGGCCTTGGGTGTGGACCATATTGAACTCATGGATCCATACGGGACTCCCATCTCGACGCCTAATCTCGTAAGGACGCTCTCCGACCACCTTTAGCCCCATGTTTTCAATCATCGGTAAGGCGTCCGAAGGCGGGATAGGTTTGCCGCTAGAGAATAGCTTCAAGCGAACACCACCTTCAGTTTCGACCAACGGTCTGTAGAACGAAATCCCCAACTCGTCGGTATCACGGATAGATTCCATACGTTCGATGTCTATGGCAGCAGTTCGCGCCGCAAAGTCTTCACGATAGCCACCCGGAAACGCATCGCCATAGTTTCGCAACAGCACGTTGCCTTTCTCTTCGCCATAGCGCTCGGTCAAAGTGTCACGTAGATTGTCTTGCCATGATCGTGCCGCCTCGATAATACGCGCCTCAACCTCGTTGACGTCATAATCGATGCGGCTGGTAGGATCCGTATGGACCACGTAGTGAATCCGCGCCAAAATAGATTCGGAGAACAACGTATCGAACTCGACGCCTATCCCACTGAACGCTTCTAACAAGATCCCCTGAATACGCATGCGCAACTCACGGTTGTAGCGTTCACGTGGCACGTAAACCATGCATGAGTAGAAGCGAGCGTAGGCATCACGGCTGACGAACAAGCGAATGCGTTGGCGCTCCTGCAACTCCAGGATTCCCATCGCGCTACTAAACAATTCGTCCTCGGATATCTGGAACAAGGTATCACGCGGATAGGTTTCGATAACGTTCTGCAGCGCCTTACCGGCGTGGCTGTTCGATAGCAATTTGGAGCGATCCATTATCCGCTTGGTCTTTTGACGCAAAAACGGAATCTTACGTGGATTTCGTCTATATGCCGCAGAGGTGAAGAGTCCGAGAATGCAGTGCTCACCATTCGGTTTACCCTTGGCATCGAAACGCTTAACGCCGATGAAATCCATATACACCGGACGATGCACCGTAGCGCGAGAGCTTGCCTTGGCGACGACAAGAAGTTGTTTCGAACGACCGTACTCTTGCGTTTCTGTCGGTAGTACCGAGAATGTTTCTTTCTGCGAGCCTCTTAGGATTCCCAATGTGGACCCAGACGCAAGTTGAAGTTGACCATTCGCCTTTTTGAGGTCGTATTCACAATATCCCAAGAACGTAAAGTGATCGCCCTCGATCCATCGACAGAATGTCTGCGCTTCTTCGATTTCATCTTTGGCGAGCGGCGGGGGATTTTCATCCAGTTCACGTATGATATCGAGCACCTTCTCGCGTATGGCCTTCCAATCCGTGCATGCCCGATTCACATCGTCGAGTACAAGTCGAATTTCGGTCGCCAGCTTCTCCAATACCGGCGTCTCGGTCTGTTTGTCTATTTGAAAGTGCATAAAGGACTCTGCTGTCCCATCCTTGCTTTCGGCCACTGGTAATATGTCGAGCAGCTTGCCTTGGGCGCTGCGGCGCACGGACACGACGGGGTGGATGGTTAGATGTATAGTGAGTCCATAACGATTCAGCGCCATGGACGCAGAATCGACGAGAAAGGGCATATCGTCGGTGACGATCTCGACGATCGTGTGGGAGGATTGCCAACCATGTTTTTCGAATTGTGGATTGTAGACCCGGACCTTTGCTTCGCCCGGTGAGCGTTGGCGCGCCAACTGCCAATGGGCCAATGCGGCGCCGCTAAGATCGAGGATATCTTGCTTTAATAGATCGCCCGGCGACACCCAAAGGTAGTATTGGCGCAGAAACGCTTCTACCTGTTTGGTTTGTCCTTTGGGTAGTTTCTTCTGGGCATGTGAAACTAGCTTGTCGATGAGTTCGGCGGTTCTGCCCGATGGTTGTAGCGACATTTCTTTCTCCGTTTGCCGGCAGGTTGATGCCCCCTGTTCTTGTTAGCGGAAATCATTATGGATAATGGCGAAAAAAACTTCCACCGCATAGGCGAAGTCGTCAGCAAATAGGGCCATTTGCCTACGACTGATACCTTCGTAGAGTGTGTGGGCCGACCATACGGGATGTGTATCGGCCAATGACGGCCCCGAGTCTAGCGTTGGCGCTGAGAGGCCATGGGCCTGGTCATGATCGATACCCTTGGTAGAATCTTACACGCGCCGTGTTAAGTCGACCCCGAATGGCCCCGAGCCGCGGCAGATTCTCGCATTGACGGAAGAGGACAGGCACCAGTGATCACGCCACTTTGGACACCTCCCGATGAGCGGGTAGCGCAAGCTAACCTGACGGCATTCACGCACGCCGTCAGCCGTGATTGGGATACGAAAGTCTCTGACTACGCGGCTTTGTACAATTGGTCCATCGAAGAGCCCGAGCGGTTTTGGCGCTCCGTGTGGACATTTGCCGATATTATCGCCGAACGTCAAGGCGACGTTGTGCTTCAAGGGACTGCAATGCCGGATGCGCAGTGGTTTCCACAGGCCCGCCTGAACTTTGCGGAGAACCTTTTGCGACGGAAGGATGCTGCGCCCGCAATCATTTTTCGCGGCGAAGACCAAGTAAAGCGATCCGTTAGTCGTGACGAGCTTTACGATGAGGTATCACGACTGACGCAGGCGCTACGTGACTTGGGGGTTGGGCCTGGAGATCGAGTGGCGGGTTATCTGCCGAACATGCCGGAGGCGGTGAGTGCAATGCTGGCAACCGCCGCCATCGGTGCTGTTTGGTCCTCGTGTTCACCTGATTTTGGTGTACAGGGTGTAATCGACCGATTTGGCCAAATTGAACCAAAGGTTTTGTTCAGCCCGGACGGGTACTTCTACAACGGTAAGGTTCACGGCTGTCAACAAAAACTGAATGAAATCGTTGCACGCTTACCATCATTGCAAAGAGTCGTAGTGGTGCCCTATGTATCGTCGCGACCCGAAATAGCAGATAGCGTGACGCTGCAAGAGTTTATTTCTGGTTATGACGCAGGTGAGATCAAGTTTGAACAATTACCTTTTAATCATCCGTTGTATATCATGTTTTCATCGGGTACAACCGGCGTGCCGAAATGTATTATACATGGTGCCGGTGGTACGCTCATCCAGCATATGAAGGAACACTTGCTGCATGTCGACATAAAACCATCTGATCGATTGTTCTACTTTACAACCTGTGGCTGGATGATGTGGAACTGGCTAGTATCGGGACTAGCATCAGGTGCGACGCTGATGCTTTATGATGGCGCGCCGTTCTATCCAAACGGAAACGCTTTATTTGACTATATCGATCAAGAAGACATTGCCGTTTTTGGGACGTCGGCGAAGTTTATCGATGGCGTGAATAAGGCAGGTCTGGAGCCGATCAGTACACACAGTTTAAAGACCCTTCAAACTATACTGTCGACTGGTTCGCCTTTGGTGCCCGAGAGTTTTGATTTCGTATACGAGAAAATCAAGAAGGACGTGTGCCTGTCCTCCATTTCCGGTGGCACTGACATTATTTCCTGTTTCGCACTCGGCAATCCAACGTTGCCGGTATGGCGTGGTGAGTTGCAATGTCGAGGCTTAGGCATGCGAGTAGAGGTTTTCGACGAATCGGGGGCCTCAATCAAAGGCGCCAAAGGAGAGTTGGTATGTACAGCGCCGTTCCCATCCATGCCGGTTGGATTTTGGGATGACCCCGATGATAAAAAATATCGCGCCGCTTACTTCGAACGCTTTCCAGGCGTGTGGTGTCACGGTGACTATGTAGAGCTGACCGAACGTGACGGGCTTGTGATCTATGGGCGCTCCGACGCAGTGCTGAATCCTGGCGGCGTTCGGATCGGTACAGCTGAAATTTACAGACAGGCGGAACAGATCGAAGACGTGGTTGAGAGCCTAGTTGTCGGTCAGCGCTGGCAGGGCGATGTGCGAGTCATTCTGTTTGTGCGCTTGCGGGATGGCCGACAGCTCGATGATCCGCTGGTTGCCAAGATTAAGGAGCAGATTAGAAGGAATACAACTCTCCGTCACGTTCCAGCCAAGGTGATACAAGTACATGACATACCGCGGACTAAAAGCGGTAAAATCGTAGAACTTGCGGTGCGCGACGTCGTACATGGCGAACCCGTAAAGAACAAGGGGGCATTGGCCAATCCAGAGGCGCTTGATCTGTTTAAAGATTTGCCGCAATTAGCCCAACCCTGAACCTTCTAGTCACCAAAATATCAAACCTAGCGCGCGATCGAATAATAACATTCCGAAGCACGCTCACGGATATGCTTGCTCAGCTTGCGGCAATGGGTGTCATCGAACGCGTATAGCAGCCGGTGGTCGACGCTTGCCTAGTCGGCTTGGCGTTTGTTTTTTCTTGTGATCCAACCGTTGAACGCGACAACGATGCGCTCGCTCTTACCCATGTACGGTAGCACCTCATGCATGAGCCAAGAGGGGAATATCACCAACTGACCTTCCTTGTGCTCTAGGTAAATCGGCGTTGTTCCGAAGGCGGGGTTGACCCGCTCATTGCCTGGGTCGACGTGCATAAACGTGGCGGCGCGCGGATCGTAGAACTTGACGGCGCCACTTTCAGGGCGATCATCCACCTTGTCACCGGCGCTAACACAATAAATCCCCGACCAAGACGCATTCGGATGGTAATGGATAGACTGATAGCCGCCGTAGCGGGTGATATGAAACCAGGAGTGATAGTGGAAGCCCAAATCGTCCATTTGCTCTTTGGTATAGCCGTTTAGGGTGCCCACTAAATCGCGCAACACGCGATGGCACTCACCGGCCAGCCGTTGCACCGGCGGATCCGGCCAACTAAACAGATCAAAGGTGCTCTCAAACAAGTCACCAACCTGGGTGCCGATTTTATCCGGGTTTCGGTGCTGGTCGCCCTGTTTCTCTTTGCTAAGAAAAAGTTCGGTGAGTTCACGATGTAAGTCGTCGCGCTGCGGCAGCTTCACTGTGATTATCGGCGTGGCAAACCAGCTGCCGATGTCGACGTCAGTCTTCGTCACATCAGCGCCTTGGCGTGTTTGTCAGCCAAGGCGCAAACTCCCAGCACCATCTAACTTGTGATGGGAAGTTGTGCGCGAGGTCACGCGTTAGTGAGATAGGATCTGACTGAGGAATAGTTTCGTACGGTCGAACTGTGGGTTGTTAAAGAACTCTTCCGGGTTATTTTCTTCGATGATCTGGCCCTCGTCCATGAAAATAACACGGTTAGCAACTGCTTTGGTAAAGCCCATCTCATGGGTAACACAGATCATGGTCATGCCGTCTTCCGCCAGCTCGACCATCACGTCCAGCACCTCCTTGATCATTTCAGGGTCGAGCGCCGATGTTGGTTCGTCGAACAGCATGCACTTGGGATTCATGCACAGCGATCGGGCAATAGCGACGCGTTGCTGCTGGCCGCCGGATAGCTGACCCGGATACTTCTTGGCCTGCTCAGGGATTTTTACGCGCGTGAGGTGTTTCATGGCGCTTTCCTCGGCCTCGCGACGCGGCATGTTGCGTACCCAGATGGGCGCGAGACACACATTCTCGAGCGCGGTGAGATGGGGAAAAAGATTGAACTGCTGGAATACCATGCCGACTTCGCGCCGGACTTGTTCCACGTGCTTGAGGTCACCGGTAAGCTCGGTACCTTCGATGATGATTTGCCCACGCTGGTGTTCTTCGAGTCGATTGATGCAGCGGATCAGGGTCGACTTGCCGGAGCCCGAGGGCCCGCAGATGACAATACGCTCGCCCTTGTTGACCGTCACGTTGATATCTTTGAGCACGTGGAAAGACCCATACCACTTGTGCACGTCGATCATCTGGATCATGACTTCTCCAGAGACGGTCATTCGTTTGGTTGGTTTGCGTGCCTCTTTGGCCATACTGTCCTCCTCGCAATCTTCTCAGGCGCTTATAGGTGGTCGGCCTAGTGACCGGTGTGCAGTTTTCTCTCTAGGTACTGGCTATAACGCGACATGCTAAAGCAGAAGAGCCAGAAGCCAAAGGCGGTAAAGACATAACCTTCGACCGAGAAACCAAGCCAGTTTGGATTGGTAGCCGCCAATTGGGCCATCCCCAGAAAATCGAACAACCCGATGATGAGCACCAAGGTCGTGTCTTTAAAAAGACCAATGAACGTATTCACGATGCCGGGAATGACGATCTTGAGCGCCTGCGGTAAGATAATGAAGCCCATCACCTTGGGGTAACTCAAGCCGAGCGCACCGGCCGCCTCGAACTGGCCTCTGGGAATTGCCTGTAGCCCGCCGCGTACCACTTCCGCCATATACGCGGCCGAGAACAGCATCACCCCGATCAAGGCGCGCAACAATTTATCGAACGTCATGCCCTCGGGCATGAACAGCGGAAACATCACCGATGACATGAACAACACCGTGATCAACGGTATGCCGCGCCAGAACTCGATGAAGCCGATACACACCGCCCGCATAATCGGCATGTTGGAACGCCGGCCTAGCGCCAGCACGATGCCGATGGGGAACGAGGCGACAATGCCTACGATCGCAATAACCAGGGTCAGGAACAGGCCACCCCATAACGGTGTCTCCACCTCGGGTAACGCGCCCTCCCTTATACCGGCGAATAAGGGCTTGGCATTCGCGGTCCAATCCAAAGCGCCGAAGTTGAGAAAATCCGGCGGCCCGGTAAACACGAAATAGGCAATGATCACATAGACCGGCAATAACAACCGTGCCAGCCACCCGGCTTGACCCGACTGCGCGCCATATGCCCATGGGCACACGGCTGCCAGCGCCAATGCGGCCGCGGTCAGTGGTACCGACCAGGGTGGCGACGAACCGGCGATTTCCGGCCACGCCCACAGCGGGAACATGAAACCGATAAAGGCGACCACGGCGGCGGTGATAGACAACTTCCAAAAGTTCTCGGCGATGATGTTACGCCATGGCGAAAACATCAGGCCGGCCACCAGCGCAAGCGGCGCTGTGATCGCAAGTATCACGCCGATGACCGCGGCCCAGGTGGGGGCACCGTAGAGTAAGCCAGCCGTCCACGTGGATGACGCCGATAGGCCCCATACGGGCACCAGCACCAGCAATACGATGGCGACGATGGCGCTTCGTTGGCGCCAAACGCCGAGCAGTGGCAGCAACGCCAGAATGCCTAACGCCAACGCCGAGTACTGCATCAGCCGGTACGGCCATGCCGCGACGGCGTCTCGGGAAAATCCGCTCAATAGATAGAGCGCAATCACGGGGTAGATAATCAATAGGAATAACGTGAGCCAGTGTTTCCAGCGAAACTGTGGGATGAACAAAGGGATCATCGCCGCCACCAGCAACACGTAGGCGGTGTATACCCGCCATAGCTCTTCAACCGGATAACGTCCAAACATGAGCTGCTTAAACCAGACCTTGATGAACACCCAACACGCGCCCTCTCGACTACAGTCCTCGCGCGTGCTACCGGCCCAGTCGGCATCGATGAATATCCACTTGATAGCCGGAGGAATGAGCTGATAGACGATGTAAAGCGCGATGATGCTTAGGATGACGTTCCACCACGACGAAAATAGATTGGTGCGCAGCCAGCCGATGGCGCCAACCGTAGTCGCCGGTGGCGCTAGATCGGGGTGTTTGCCAGGTTCGTAATGGCGCGTTTGTTCTTCCATTGTTATCGCTCCACCAGCTCCATTTTCTTGTTGTACCAGTTCATGAATGCGGCAATCAGCAGACTGAGGGTGAGGTACACCGCCATGGTCATACCGATAATCTCCACCGCTTGACCCGTCTGCATCAGCGCCGTACCTGCGAACACCAACACCAGGTCGGGGTAGGCGATGGCGGCCGCCAATGACGAGTTCTTGGTGAGGTTCAAATATTGACTTGTCAGCGGCGGAATAATAATCCGCAAGGCCTGGGGGATGATTATTAACCGCAACGTTGGACCCGGCCTGAGACCAACGGCGTAGGCCGCTTCCGTCTGGCCGTGACTGACCCCCATGATGCCGGCCCTTACGATCTCGGCGATAAATGTCGCCGTGTACAGGGAAAGTGCCAGCACCAATGCGACAAACTCCGGGATCATTTCCATGCCGCCTTGGTAGTTGAAGCCCTTGAGCACCGGGATCTCCCAGCTTATCGGGAAGCCGGTGACCGCTGCCGCCAGCAACGGTAAGCCAAAGAGGATACCAAGCGCGACGTAAACGGTATGAAACTGCTGACCCGTCTGCGCTTGGCGTTTGTGGGCCCACCGTGCAATGAAAATTATCGCCACAATGGCAACCACCAGGGCGATGGGTATCGCCATGAAGCCGGGCTCGAGTATCGGTTTCGGTGAAAACAGGCCACGATTGTTGAGAAAGAAGCTATCGAATATTGAGGCGCTATCCCGTGGGCCCGGCAACACCCGAAGCACCGCGAAGTACCAGAAGAACAGTTGCAGAAGTAACGGAATATTGCGCAGTGTTTCGATGTAGACGGCGGCCAGCTTGGCGATGAGCCAGTTGCTCGAGAGCCGGGCCACACCGACGATGAAGCCAAGGATGGTCGCGAATACGATACCAATCACGGAAACCAATAGGGTGTTTATGACACTGACTAAGAACGTGCGAAAGTAGGTGTTTTCCTCCGAATATTCGATAAGCGTCATGGAAATGCTAAACCCGGCCGTCTTACCTAGAAAATCGAAACCGGATGCAATGCCTTGCCTGGCCAGATTGGCAATGGTGTTATTAACCAGGAAGACGCAAGCGATAATGATGCCGCCCAGCACGAGCACCTGGAAGAACATTGCCCGGTAGCGCGGGTCATTCCAGACCGGTGGTTTGGCTGGCGGTTTTGCCAGCACTGACGCTTCTTTTTTCTCGGCGGCCACGGTCGCTCTTTTTGGTTATTGCCCTAGAAGCCTGGGGAAGCAAGCTGACGTGTGCCCGGCGAGCCGGACACACGTCTTGATCACACTAAATAAAACAGATGCAGTCGTCTTATTATCGGACCGGCATCGGATACTGCAGACCGCCCTGGGTCCACAGCGCGTTTACGCCACGTGCTAGTCCAACCGGGGTGTTGGGACCGACGTGTTTCTCATAGGTTTCGCCGTAGTTCCCAACCTGTTTAATGATGTTATACGCCCATTTAGCGTCAAGACCGAGGTTTTTGCCCAGGTCGCCTTCTTTGCCGAGTAGACGCCTGATGACCGGGTTCTTGGAGTTCCTCATCTTTTTGACGTTCTTGGAGGTCACACCGTATTCCTCAGCCTCGAGCATGGCATACAGTGACCACTTGACGATATCCAACCACTGGTCATCGCCATGGCGTACCACCGGTCCCAGCGGCTCTTTCGAGATGGTCTCTGGCAGTACCATGTGGGCGTCCGGATTCTTCAGTTTGATTCGTTGTGCTGCCAGAGCCGAACGATCGGTCGTGTAGACATCGCAACGACCGGCGTCGTAGGCCGCAATCACTTCGTCCGCCTTCTCAAACACCACCGGTTTGTAGCTCATGCTGTTGGCGCGGAAGAAATCGGCCATATTCAACTCAGTCGTGGTACCGATGTTCACGCAAACCGAAGAACCTTCAAGCTCTTTCGCACTCTTCAGGCCCAAGTCCTTTCGCACCATGAAGCCTTGGCCGTCGTAGTAGTTGACGCCAGCAAAGTTGAGGCCCAGTGCGGTATCACGAACCAACGTCCAAGTCGTATTGCGCGACAAAATATCTATCTCACCCGACTGTAGTGCGGTAAAGCGCTCTTTGGCCGACAGTGGTGAGTACTTAACCTTGTCAGCCTTGCCAAAAACGGCGGCCGCCACGGCGCGACAGACATCGACGTCGATTCCCGTCCAGTTGCCTTGTTCATCGGGGTTTGAGAAGCCGGGCACACCCTGGCTAACCCCGCACTGAACGTGGCCCTTGCGCTTGACGTCGTCTAGCGTGGCAGCCTGAGCGACACTGGCCAACATCACTAATGCCGCAGATACGGCGACAGTTCTGAAAAAACTCATGGTAACCCCTCCAATTGTTAGGTTTGTTAGCATGCCCAAGAGACTGGACACCTGACCCCCGGGCAAGCGCCTGCTTGGTTCATTGGCCCCCTGGACGCCAAGGTCCCTGAGGCATACCGGGAGTGAGACGCTAGCATACCAGCTACTGCGCTCTCAAGCCATTTCCAGTCAAAACAAGCCCATGTTTTTGTGTGACAGTCGAGGCTAGGCGGGAGTGGGCCCTTGGCCCCTTGCCGACCCAGAGGAAGGCCTAGGCCAAACCCCAACTGAGTTGTCTGCGCTTATCGTGGAGGAAGCGCTATCGTGGCGTCGCCGATCGGGAAGGAGGTAGACGGCCAACCGCGGTAGCGATATCCTGTTTCCAAACTCTGGTCTTTAGACATAACTGAAGGTAAAAAGCGATGCAATTTAGGGAACGCGCGCAAAAGGCGGCAAAAAATCTGTACGGCATTCTGCAAACCGCACCATCGGCTGAGCTCGAGGCGCAAGTGGTTAAGGTCATAGAGCAGACCATGATCGACACGCTGCTTGAGGAAGGTGAGCGATGTGCCAAGGTGGCCATGGACTGTTGCTCTCCTGATCGCGATTTGGCGCACAAGGTGGCCGATAAAATTCGACAGGCCAATACTGCGCTAATAGCCAATCTCTCGAGCATGCGCTAGCTCACACGATCGGTGGGCCGCAGTGCAATGGATCGCCAGTGG
>CAXMNC010000201.1:0-3604 GCA_964194625.1 Acidiferrobacterales bacterium | reverse complement strand
AGTAGCGGGTGGTGCTAATAAAGCCCGCCATATCCTGGATGAGCGATTTGCACGCGGTGAGATCGACAAGGACGATTACGAGGAACGCAAACGGGTGCTTTCCGTCTAACCGTTCGTTAGCTCTACGCCCAGACCCGGCCCCCGCCGCGGCAGCGCCGCGTCCTCTCTGGGCGCCACTTGCGCCTCGCTCACACGTGCGCCATGCTCCGCTCTAGCGGCCGGGGCATCGTGGAATGGGGAGGCATCTTCCAATTCGACGTGGCGGCGCAAGAACCGTTCTGCAGCCTTGGCGAGCGAGCCTTTGAGCCTCTATCCCTGGGCTCGCTTGAGCAAGGCGCGGACCCCGGCCGCACCACCGCGCACCACTGGAGCCAACATCCATCGCCGTCATGTGCGGATTTGACTCATCAGGCCCGCCCAGGACTCGCCACAGCCCGATCTCGCCTCCGGGGGCACTTCGGGAGTCATCCGGCCGGAGATCGCGCCTGGCCGGGCAGCTAAAGGCCTCTAAGGCTGTGCTAGCGATTAGAGATTGCTAACCAAAGAATCCGGCGTAGCTTGCGAAAGCTGTCCCTAGGCGCTGAGACTGACCCGGGCGGCAGGTAGCCGACGACCGAACAAAAACCGCACATACAAATACCGGCACCCGTCTCCGCTCCTTTTGGGAAGCAGGATGTGGCAGCACAGGGAAAAAGGGCGGCCATGCAGCCCGTCACGCAGGCAAGACGCAATCTTTTTGCCGTCGCCCTCAGTTTTGCGGCGGCGCTCGCGGCATGCGCCTCGCCAGGGTCAAACGCGGAAGTCCAGCGTGAGCCCCGAACGGACAAACAAATGTATTAAACGCTGTACTCCGTCAGCCCGCTTGCGAGCGGGCTGACGGAATGATCATGAGGCCTAAAGGGTAGGCAAAGGCGGCAGTTTTTGGCCCAGCCACTTTTCCGACATCTCGTTGAGCTCACCACCCAGAGTTTTGTGCAAAATAAACACGTTTACCCACCGCAAAAGATCGAGATCGCCTTTCTTGATCCCGATAAAGGCAGGTGACTCTTTGATGATGAACTTGGTTTTGATCGGCTTGTTCGGATTGTTTTTGGAGAATTGGGCTGCAACCGTATTTCCCGTCACCAGGACATCAACCTGACCCGAGGCATAAGCAGCGAGCGTTGCAGCATTGTCCCCAAATCGTATTATCTCGGCCGATTTTGGTGCTGTTTTCGTTAGCTCCAAATCCTCCAGTGTTCCTCCTGTCAGGCCGATTTTCTTGCCGGCAAGATCTGCAGGTGACGAAATGGATAATTCGGCTGCGGCAAATGCACCTGAGTAAAATGGTGCGTACGCACTGGAAAACCAGATTGACTTAGCTCGGCTCGGATTGGCGCCCATGGACGAGATCACTAGGTTAACCCGGTCGGTTTCAAGAAACGGGATACGCTGTTTCGACGTGACTGGCACGAGTTCAAGTTCGACTCCGAGATCTTTGGCAATGAGCGTTGCCACGTCGACGTCATAGCCCTCATGCTCACCGCTCGCGCCAAGCGCACCAAATGGTGGAAAGCTTTCAGGAACGGCAATCTTAATTGTTCCCGCCGAAAGTATATCGCTCAGGTCAGCCTTTGCAGGTGCCGTGAGAGTTAGAGCCATGATCGCTAAAAGTCCCGCCAGTGTGTTTCGAAAAGTTTGTTTCATGATGGTCTCCCTTGCTGGTTTTTTTGGGTTGGCGATCAGGCCGCGGAAATTTGCGGCCCCTTCGAAGAAGTCCCTAGACGATGTTCGAGATATATTGCAAGACGTGAGAGCGGGAAGCAAAGGCTGAAATAAATCAGCGCCATTAGCGGGTAGATTACGAACGGTTCGGTGCCATCGACGGGGGCATTTGCCCACCGGCGCCCAATGTTCATCAGGTCGTGAAAACCGATGATGTATGCGAGTGAGGTTCCCTTGATAATCTGAACCATGAACCCGACAGTCGGTGACAACGCCACCCGTACGGCCTGGGGCAGTATGATTTTCCTTAGAACAATCGGGAATGGTAGACCGAGTGAATAGCCGCCTTCCCACTGCCCCTGGGGTATTGAGTGGATGGCGCCCCGCCAGACTTCCGCAAGGTAAGCGCTCGCGTATATGGTCAGCGATGCGGTCGCGGAAACCCATGGATTGACGTCCTGCCCCAACAGGCGGGGCACGCCGAGCCCTGAAAGGAAAAGTAACATCAGGAGGGGAACTGATTGAAATAGCCAGATGTAACTGGCTGCCAGAC
Source organism: Acidiferrobacterales bacterium (assembly GCA_964194625.1). Classification (GTDB taxonomy): domain Bacteria; phylum Pseudomonadota; class Gammaproteobacteria; order Acidiferrobacterales; family SPGG2; genus SPGG2. Next base: position 1,347 of record CAXMNC010000201.1, on the reverse strand, counting down.
GTTCGTACATCGGCGAATGGCTGACTCGCGCCAAAGTTACGATTGCGCCTATCAGGCCACCTCCCAAGAATGCAATTAGCGATAGGTAGATCGTGAATTGCGTCGCATCAACCAACTGGAAAATTACTATACCGAATGGCTTTCCGAATGTGTCGGCAAACATCTCCTTCATCTGATATGCTTCCATTTGAAGAGCCACAGTTCGATGGCATGGAGAATTGCTTTGAATGCGAGAGCGATTGCTACATATGCGATGGTCAATGTAATAAATATCTCGAACGACCGGAACGTTCGGCTATCAATGAAAACGCCTGCGTGTGTCAATTCCTCGACGCCGATTTCGGAGATCACGCCGGTGGTGAGAAACAGAAAAATAAATTGGCTGGTGAGCGAGGGATATACGGCTGAGACGGCCTGAGGAAATATGACCTTGATGAATCGTACTCTCGGCTTCAGACCAAGAGCTTCGGCTGCCTCACTTTGACCATCGGGTACTGCGAGCAAGCCTGCTCTCAGGATTTCAGCGAAATAGGCTGAGAAGTTTAGCGTCAGACTCAGAAGTGCGTGGGCCCAAAACGGCCACCGATATCCCAGCAGCAACGGCAACCCGAAGGTCACAAAAAACAGTTGGACGAGTAGGGGCGTATTACGAATTAACTCTACGTAGGCTGCGGAGAATTGTGAGAAAATGGGGATTCTCGCCTGCCGTGTCACTGCCAACAAAATTGCGAAAACGAACCCGATTATGGCTGCACCGACGGTGAGCGATATGCTCAAGTAGGCTCCTTCAGCCAGGCGCCACAGATAATCCTGGTTTCTATAAATTTCGAAAAAGCGCAAGTCTGTCACTATTGCACTCTCCAAACGACACCATGACCTGTGCCACGATGTTCGATCCGCAACCAGCGCCTGAGACTGGGGTTATTCTCGCTTGATGATTAGTACTTCTAGCAGTCGAAATGTCAATCGAAGCCACGGTCGCAAATGGCACTACCCGGCTGGCACAAGGCGCCTTCAGCAACGGTGAGATTGGGGTGCTCAGCGATCTTGGGATCGATGAGATCGGCACGCATTGCTTTGAGGGCCGTGATCGTGCCTTCTTCGTCGTTGCGGATCAGCCGCGCGTACCCGACCACGTTGGCTACGAGAATGGCGGCGAGATGGCGCTCCATCGGAACCCTCGCTGCAGGGGAGCTTAGCGGCGAATGCCGGAGGAATCTATGCGTGTTGGCGGTAGGACCGAATGTCTCTTCTTGGCTAAAAGCAGACCTCCTGCCGCCCGAAACCGACTTCCGCTTATATGAGGCGCTTGTTGTCAAGGTGGTTTTAGTAAGCGTCGCATGACTG
>CAXMNC010000200.1:0-4432 GCA_964194625.1 Acidiferrobacterales bacterium | reverse complement strand
CCTGATTAACAATTCGCGACGCACAGGTAAGAATTCTACGGATAACCCGCAACCGCGCCTCGTTGACGGGACTCGGCTATAATCACGGCCCATGGCAAGTGCCCTGCAGCTGAACGTACTCGGCCGCTTCCAAATACGAGCCGAGAACGAACCCGTCGACCCGATTGCGAAGAAAGCGCAGGCGATCTTGGCCTATCTCGCGGTCGAAAAAAACAGGGCTAACACGCGCGAGCGTATTGCCACGCTCCTTTGGGGAGGCAAGAGCGACGATCGCGCTCGGCACAATGTGCGCCAAGCACTATCCACGATTGGACGAACCTGCGGATCGCTGATTGCGTCTGACGGCGACACATTGAGCATCGATCTCGCGAACTGCGCAGTCGATGTCGTCGAGTTCGAGCGCGCCGCGACGAGCGATGACCCGGAGGTCCTCATCGGTTGCCTCGACCTATATCGCGGCGAACTACTGGACGGATATCAACCTCGCGAACCAGAATTCGAAGAATGGCTACGGGATGCGCGGGAGCGATTGCGCGCGACTGCGTGCCAAGCGATGGATCGACTGACCCATACGCTAATCGCGACCGACCGAACTGAGGAAGCCATAAAAACGCTCGGTCGTCGACTAACGATGGATCCGGCTTGCGAGCCCGCACATCGCCACTTGATGGAGCTGTTTGCAAGTGCCGGACGTCGATCGGATGCGCTTAGGCAATATCGGGCTTGTGTCGACGCGCTCGAGCGAGAGCTCGGCGCCGAGCCAAGCATAGAAACGAAAACCGCCTACGAAACAATCTTGAATGTTGAAGGCAAAGTCGATTCCACGGAGCCTCGCCACTCCGCCGTATCGCCCCTGGGGGAAGGCGAGGCACCGATGGTGGTGGTGTTGCCGTTCGACAACCTTTCGACTCAGGAAGACGCGTACTTTGCGGACGGTATCACCGAAGATATCACGATCGCCCTCTCTTGTTTCCATTCGCTACAGGTCATTGCGCGCGGATCGGCTTTCGTCTACCGAGGACGTGATGTACCCGAGCGGGAGATTGCTGCGGCGCTCGGTGCACAATTCCTGGTGCGCGGCAGCGTGCAACGCATCGCGAAGAGAGTGCGAGTTAACGTACAGCTTTTGGACGGCGCACGCGGGCTCAACCTTTGGGGGCAGCGATACGATCGCGAGTTGGAAGATGTGTTCCAGGTGCAAGATGAGATCACGGCAACTGTCGTATCGACCCTCGCGGGACGGGTTGAAGCCACGCAGCTTGCGCGTGCTCGCACCGCGCCGATCGAACGATTGGAAGCCTATGACTTTCTGTTGCGCGGAAAAGATCACCACCATCGCTTCACAGCAAAGGACTGCGCAACGTGTATCGACATGTTCGGCCATGCAATCGAGAAGGATCCAACTTATGCGGTTGCCCATGCGTGGCTCGCTTGTGGACTTGGCCAAGCGATGGTTTGGGGGCTGGATGAGAACGCGAAGCTCGTCGACCGTTCGCAAGCGTCCGCCGAGCGCGGGCTCGAACTCGACGAGAACGAAGGTGAATGCCATCGTGTTTTGGCACAGGTCTTTTTGACGAGAGGCGATCTCCGGCGCTCGTTGCACCATCAGAAGCGTGCATTGTTTCTCAATCCAAACGACGATCGATCGGTCTGCTCGATGGGGGAAATTCTTACGTTTGCAGGTCGCCCGAAAGAAGCGGAGGAGTGGGTACGTCAATCGCTTCGGCTGAACCCCTATCACCCACAACGATATTGGACACACCTGGCACGTGCGCTGTTACACTTAGGCCGTTTCGATGAAGCGTTGAGTGTTTTTGACAAAATTGGGCGTCCACGAATCGACGATCTCGCCTACAGCGTTGCTGCGAGCATTAATATCGGAGAACCGTCGAATATAGAGCGAACGGTCAGCGTTCTCGTCATAGCCTTCCCCGGCTTCGACGCCGCGTCGTTCGTCGACGGCTTGCCGTATGAGCGCGCCCAAGACAGGGATTTAGTCCTGTGCGCACTCGAAGCGGCAAACCTGAGAGCCAGCAACTAAGCTGCATGGTCGCGGAATCTTTCCGTAAGATGCTTGCTCAATGCTTCGGCGTCTCGGCCAACACCGTCTATGAGATTCGAGCCCTTGCTACGCTGAAAGCGAATCCCAAGTACGTAGAATCCTGGCTCAGGCGTCACACCACCCTCATGCCGAATCTCGCCGCGACCGTCGAGCACGGGGATCTTCAACCAGGGATAGCGGCGTTCGTAACCGGTCGCCCAAATGACTGTCCTGATGTTTTCTGCTCGTAGATCGATCTCGGTCGGCGCTGTACGCACTTTGATGGTCGTAATCGCGTCGAGGTCTGCGGTCGGCGCCAGGGCGCTGCTTGATTCAATGAATCCGTCGATCTTGGCGAGTAGCTGCATCATCTGTGAATCGGCCGCCCCAACCTTTGCTTCGAGATCATCGGCAAAGTAGACCCGGTCGCCTTTGGCCGAAATTGCTCTGCCAGCCAAACGAACACCTTTCTTCTGCAGCCCGCTGAGATCGAGGTTGCGATTCTCCGGCGTACCAACCAGCTGGGGTGGCGGCGTTTTTCGTTCCTCAGCGGGATCTGCCGGCGCAATAAATGCGCCCATCACGTCCATCCAATACAAGATGTCCTTACCCCGATACCGGCGCGGCACCCGAATGTGCGTGCCGACCGCCAGTGTCACTTTGCGACCGGCCTCCATCAGCTCATCAGCAATCTGTAAACCCGTGGCGGAAGCACCCACAACGAGGACACCGCCTCGGGGCACCTGTGAGGCATTCCGATAATGCGAAGGCACGAGCTGAACGATGTCGCTCGGCACCGCGGCACTGAATGGGGGAATTCGGGCCGTGTCGCAGAATCCCGTCGCCACGACCACATTGCTGGCCGACCAGTCTCCGTTGTCTGTTGCTATTCGAAAGCGTTGGTTGTTGAGCCTTTCTACGATTCGGACAGTAGTACCGGTCTGCACCGGTGCTTCGAACGACTCGGCGTAACGCTCCAAATGCCGGATGAACTCGGGCATCGTCATGAAGTCGTCGGGATGCCGGCCGTTGTATTGAAAATGCGGAAGTCGACTTTGCCAATTTGGCGTGAGAAGCCGTAGCGAATCCCAGCGCTCGCTGCGCCAGCGTTCGCCGACCCTTCCGCGTTCGAGGATTACGTGGTCGATTCGGTCCTCAGTCAGACAGCGGCTCATGGCCAAACCGGCTTGACCGCCACCGATTATGACCGTGTCAGTGTGTTTCATGTCGGATCTCCTGCTCGGTGAATTGGTTTCGAACCCGCATGCAGTATCCGTATGTCACGTCAAATCCATGTCCAGGCCAACATCTATCCACCGTCTAATTCGTGTCTATTTTCTTGGTAGCGTTTCGGAGGTTGGTAGTCGTTCCGTGGGTTGGCGGTAATCTGGTGTAGCCGAGGCCGCTCACCCACATCGAATAACGGAGAAGACCCGACCGCTTTAGAAGCCGAACAGGCCCCCGGGCAGCATTCTTCATCGATGCTTGGCGACAGTACTACAATGAAGAACGTCCACACAGTTCACTGGGCTATTTGTTGCCTGGCCAGTATGCAAGACAGGTGGCCTGACATGATGAATTTTCCTCAACTAGACCGGACCGAGCTCAGGGGAAGGGTCAGGGGCTCGTGTAGTAGCGACGGAGCCGGCAGAATATGCGGTTTTCCAATTGGGTGGTGGACCCTGGTACGGATACTGGTAGGAGATAATTTTTGAGGTGGCAGAGGGTATTCTTGCTAGCTTTCGAAGTCCGCTCATGGCTCGGACCAGTAGTTTTGCCAAGAAAGAAAGCCCCACACAGTGGCGGGGTTGGTTATAGGCGCTTGAACGAGTTGCCAGGCTGCTGCATCAATATCAGAGGTCAAGAGCCGATAGGGATGGATGGTCGTCCGGTCTTCTTCCGAGAGGCCAGTGATATTTGCGATCAGCCGGTGTGATTGGAAGATCGTTAATACTCGCGATTCGACGTTGCATTAAACCATTGTCAGAAAAATCCCAATTCTCGTTCCCGTACGACCGATACCAATTTCCGGAACTGTCGTGGCATTCATAGGCAAAACGCACCGCAATCCGCCGATCACTGTATGCCCACAATTCCTTAATTAATCGGTAATCCAGCTCCTTCGCCCATTTGCGAGTTAGGAATTGCACGATCGCGTCCCGTCCTTGCAAAAACTCAGATCGGTTTCTCCAGACACTATCGACTGTATATGCAAGTGAAACTCTAGCGGGATCGCGAGAATTCCAAGCGTCTTCCGCCATTCGGACTTTTTGCACAGCACCTTCCAAGTCGAATGGTGGAAGTGGTGGGCGGGGTTCATCCGTTTGCGACATGTGTTTCCTGCCTGTGACTTTGACGGTAGCCTAACGGTAGTCCGAGCTGTCAAAAATT
>CAXMNC010000199.1:0-12707 GCA_964194625.1 Acidiferrobacterales bacterium | reverse complement strand
ATCATTAGTGACGGCGATAACGATCATATTGGCGGCGCACAGTCGGTGATTGAAGGGTTGCCAGTCAACGACATACTGACCAGCGTGCCAGCTGAGCTCAAACGTGCACGCCGGTGTCTACAGGGACAGCAATGGAAGTGGGATGCTGTCGATTTTCGGATCCTACACCCGCCGAACGAATCCCCATGGGAGGGTAATAACGCTTCCTGTCTACTTGCAGTTAGTAGTGACTATGGCACCATCGTGTTACCAGGTGACATCGAGGAGGCAGCCGAGGCAGTCTTGGTCCAAAGCGAAGCCCTATCTTCGCCAACGACAATACTCGTGGCGCCACATCATGGCAGCCGCACCTCCTCGACCGAAGGTTTTGTAGAGGCGGTCCAGCCTCAATTGGTGCTTTTTTCGGTTGGTTACCGTAATCAGTTCGGCCACCCAAATCCGCGAGTACGGGAGCGCTACCTGCAATATGGCGCGCGAACATATGATTCCCCCACGCACGGTGCGATCGAGGTTCAGCTCGGTGTGACTGGAGTGCAAGTTTCTCCTTATCGTGAGCAAACCAAGCGGTATTGGTTCAGCCAGTAGTCGGAATGACCACTTTTAGAGGGGGCTCGCCTCTGATAGATTACACGCGGTTCCTTGTAGGATAATCACGGTTCATGTTTGAGTTGGTCAAGGCCGGTGGTTGGGTGATGTGGCCAATCATGGCGTGTTCGATTGCCGCACTTGCCATTATCGGCGAGCGTATCTGGTCGCTACAGAAAAAATATGTGTCGCCGCCGAATCTGGTGGCACAGATCCAGCAGTGGTTGGAACGCAAACAGCTCGATCAAGCCCGCATTACCCTTCTACAGCAGAGTTCACCGCTAGGGAGAGTCCTGGCAGCTGGACTCATCAATCGTGATCATGAGCGTGAGATTGTCAAAGAGTCGATCGAAGACGCCGGTCGGCACGTCGTGCCCGAACTTGATCGATACCTCAATAGTCTCGGCACGATTGCCTCTATATCTCCGTTTTTGGGTTTGCTTGGCACCGTACTAGGTATGATAGAGATGTTCGCCGGCATCAGTGCCGCCGGAGTCGGCGATCCTGCCGTCGTAGCCGGTGGTATCGCCCAAGCGTTGCTCACAACCGCGGCTGGGCTCAGCGTGGCGATCCCGAGTGTAATGTTCTATCGGTATTTTCGAGCGCGTGTAAACGAATTACTGGTAGATATGGAACAGCAAGCAATTAGACTGATCGAGATACTGCACGGTGAGCGCGAGCCGGAATAAGCTAACCGGATGACCGTAAATGAAATTTCGTCCTGCCCACAGCGAAGAACCTGAACTTAACCTTGTACCACTGATCGATGTCTTGCTTATGACATTGATCTTTCTAGTTGTGACCACGAGCTTTTCCAAGGAGGCACACCTAAGGATTAAGCTGCCAGAGGCGACCGCTCAGAAAAAAGTGGAGACCAACACGATGACTGTGGCGATTGATGTGCGTGGTCGTTACTATATTGGCGACAGGCAACTCTTGAAGACAACCCCCGAAGCCCTGCGTAATTCGATGCTGTTGGCAGCAGGCGGTAAAAAAGACCCCGTGATTATTATTCACGCAGATGCAAAGACGCCGCACGAATCCGTAATTCGCGTCATGGATGCAGCACGACGGCTTGGCTACACCAATCTGACATTTGCAACCCAACAACCTGCACCGCGCGGCGAAACTCCGTGACGGAAATATCCGAAGCCAATAGCGTACAGATCTATCGCCGCTTGTTGAGCTATGCATGGCCTTACAAGGGCGTGTTTCTGCTCGGAATCCTTGGCATGTTGGGGCTTGCGCTGAGCACTGGTTTTTTTGTGGGCCTCATGAAGCCGATTATCGATGGGGGTTTTGTCGATAAGGATCCGGCCATCATTCAGTTAATCCCGATCGGTGTAATTTTCTTGTTCGCGTTTCGTGGTTTATCGAGTTTCACAGCCGAGTACTGCATAAACTGGCTAGGTCGAAAAGTTATTTTTGACATTCGCAACGCACTCTTTTCCCACCTTATGCGTTTGTCGAGTGGCTTCTATGATATGAGCGCCAGCGGAACGCTCATCGCTAAGCTGATTTTCGATGTGGAACAGCTGGCACGAGCGGCAACTAATGCAGTGCTTGTTATCGCACGCGACGGGTTAACCGTTATCGTCTTGATGCTATGGATGGCCTATCTCAATTGGAAGCTAACGCTCGTGCTAGTTGTGCTCGTTCCACCCGCAATATTGGTAGTAAGGATCATGAGTCAGCGATTGCGCAAGGCCAGTCGCCGCATCCAGGAATCCGTCGGTGGTATATCACAGATCGCCCAGGAAGCCATTGAGGGCCAACGAATAGTCAAGGCATTCGGTGCGCAACAATTGGAGATAGAAAGTTTCACGAAGGTCAATACCAGCAACCGCCGCCAGTTCATGCGTCGCGTGGCTGTGTCTGCTATTGGTGTAGGTAGCATGGTTTTGTTTGCTGCCATCGCCATCGCCGTCGTACTTTTCGTGGCCATCAAGTCCGGACAAGCAACCGCCGGAGAATTTGTCTCCTACACATTGGCCATGATGTGGATGATGAATCCGATCAAACGTGTGGCCAAGATAAACGAAACCATACAGGCAGGGATTGCTGCCGCACATAGTGCGTTCAGCTTGCTAGATGAGCCTCCTGAACCGGACCTCGGAAGAACGGAGCTTCGAGACGTACAGGGTCGCGTGGAGTACAAAGATGTTGGATTTGAGTATCCAGCATCAGCACAGCCTGCATTACTGAACGTATCTTTCTCTATTGAGGCAGGCGAAACGCTGGCCTTAGTAGGGGCATCTGGAAGCGGAAAAACTACAGCCATCAACTTGTTGCCACGTTTCTATTCCGTGACTGAGGGAGCCATCTTAATAGATGGTGTGAATAGTAATGAACTTAAACTAGATGACTTGCGAAGCCATATCGCCATCGTTGGTCAGGAAACGCTGTTGTTCGATGACACGATTCGCAACAACATTGCCTACGGACGGCTCGACGGCAACAACGATAAAGCGGTTATCGAGGCGGCAACAGCTGCACATGTCATGGAATTTGTCGATAAGCTACCATATGGATTGGACACGGCTGTCGGAGAAAAGGGTCTACGGCTTTCGGGTGGCCAGCGACAACGAATCGCTATTGCACGTGCGCTCTATAAGAACGCGCCTATACTCGTTCTCGATGAAGCGACTTCCGCGCTCGACAGCGAATCTGAGCGGCACGTGCAAGCGGCCATGCAAACTCTGATGGAGAACCGAACCACACTGGTGATTGCGCATAGACTAACAACAATTGAGAATGCCGATAGGATTGTTGTACTTGCCCATGGTCGTGTCATAGAGCAGGGAACACATCAAGAATTAATCGGCGCTGGAGGTGTGTACGCTAATCTACATCAGATGCAGTTTAGTGATCGTCGAAATTGATGCGTCAGAAAATCAGGCAACTATAGAACGCGCCTCGAAACAACTCTAACCATTAGCGAACTGTGGATTGGTTGCAGAAACACTGGGAGGAGCGTACAGCACTCAGGTTGTTGTTGATCCCCGCAAGCTGGCTCTATCGCTTGCTGGTGGTCGCTCGTAGAGGGTGTTACAAAATCGGCTTGATGCGAGTCACTCGGGTCCCGGCCCCGGTTATCGTTGTCGGCAACATCACGGTCGGTGGAGCGGGTAAGACGCCACTAGTCTTGTGGCTGAGCAAGTTTCTAACGGAACGAGGGTTTCGACCCGGTATTGTGTTGCGCGGATACGGCGGTCACCAGGCTGACTCAGCCATGATAGCTGGACCAGAATCGGATCCCGCGGTGGTTGGTGACGAAGCGTTACTGCTGGCGAGGAACAGTACTTGCCCAGTATTCGTTTCTCGAAACCGGTCTCTCGCCGCGCAGACGCTGGTGCGCGAATACGATTGCAACGTCATTTTGAGCGATGATGGGTTGCAGCACTATGCGATGGCACGTGATGTGGAGATCGCCGTAATAGATGGTACTCGACGTTTCGGTAACGGACATCAGTTGCCAGCTGGCCCGCTACGTGAGTCACCCAAGCGGTTGCTCACCGTGGATATATGCGTAGTGAACGGCCGACCGCATACTGATGAATTGGGTATGCAAGTGGTAGGATTGGCATTTCGGCAAGTTACTGCGCCCGAGACACAACAGAACACTAGTGCCTTCCGAGGTCAGCGCGTACATGCCGTGGCTGGCATCGGTTGTCCGGATCGATTTTTCAGTCATCTGCGGGACCTGGGCATTGAAGCGAAAGAACATCCGTTTCCTGATCATTATCAGTTTACGGCACGGGATATCGAGTTTAATGATGATTGGGTGGTGATCATGACCGAAAAAGATGCGGTAAAATGTGAACAGTTGGCGGATCAACGACATTGGTATCTTGCGGTTGAGGCCAAACCGGATCCGAAGCTGGGTATGCTATTACTAAAACTATTGAAGGAGAAATGCCGTGGACAAGAAGCTGCTTGATATCCTTGCCTGTCCGCTTTGCAAGAGCCCGTTGAAATACGACAAGGCACGTTCAGAGCTTTTGTGTGTAGCCGATCACTTGGCCTATCCGATCAGGGACGACATACCCGTTATGTTGGAAGATGAAGCACGACAGCTTACCGAAGAAGAAGTCAAGAAACTGAAGTGAAATCAGTTGCAAGTCTCAAGTAGCAAGTAGTAAGTAGTAAGGAAAAAAAAGAGCTCACCTTGCTACTTCAAACTTGCTACCTACTATGCGTTTTTACGATATTATGCGCGTAATCATCCCCGCTCGTTATGCATCGACGCGATTGCCGGGCAAGGCCCTGCAAGATGTGCATGGACAGACGCTAATACAGAGGGTTTACGACCGTGCGATCGCAAGTGGTGCTACCAGTGCGATTATTGCTACTGATGACGCAAGGATCAAGGACGCGGCGGAGGCATTCGGGGCACAAGTGTGTATGACCTCCACCGAGCATCGCTCGGGTACTGAGCGGATTGCTGAGGTCATTAAAATATTGGGGATCGACGACGATGAGGTCATTGTCAATCTGCAAGGCGACGAACCACTCATGCCAGCTACGTTGATAACACAGGTGGTGGCGACGCTAGCGCAGCATACAAGTGCGGTGGTGGCGACAGCGATGCATCCCATCAGCAATCAGGCAGCCCTTGATGACCCGAGTGTAGTTAAAGTGGTGTGTGATCACGAAGGATTCGCTTTGTTTTTCAGTCGTGCCGCTATTCCGAATTCGATGCGGACCAAGGCCAGCGGCGCAAACTCCGAGCTCGGGTATCGACACATCGGCTTATACGCTTATAAGGCAGGGTTCGTTAACTATTACGCATCACTGCCACCATGTCGGCTTGAACAAGTAGAAGCGCTCGAGCAATTGCGGGTTCTGTGGTATGGCATGCGCATCGCGGTGTGCGAGGCCTCAGAGGCACCTGGGCCGGGCGTTGATACGCCGGAAGACTTGCAAATTGTGCGAGACGTAATTGGAAACGAATAGCACACTCAAAGTTTGAACTCACAGCGTACAATGGTTATGTTTTTTGCCCAGCGGTTGTCCGGCCTTCAGTGCCCATAAGAACGTGATAAACGTATTGTTCGTTTGTTTAGGAAACATATGTCGCTCACCAACGGCGGAAGGTGTTTTTCGTAAGCTCGTTGAAAGCGAAAATCTTGGTGAGTCAATCCTTGTCGATTCGGCGGGAACGCACGCCTATCATACTGGTGAGCCGCCGGATCCGCGGGCGCAGGCGGCAGCGGCGCGGCGCGGGATCGATTTAAGTGGCCTAAGAGGACGCCAAGCGACGCCGGACGATTTTCATGAGTTTGATTATGTTCTAGCAATGGATCGAGAGAATTACGAACATCTGCACTCGACATGCCCACAGGCATTGAGATACAAGATCCGACTATTGATGGCATTTGCACCTGATTATCCGAACGACGAAGTACCGGATCCGTACTTTGGCGGGGTTAGCGGGTTCGATCGCGTGCTCGACATGATCGAAGATGCCGCGGGCGGCTTGCTGGCCGAAATTCGTGGCCAGCACTGATCTATCGGAGCGAACGGCGGCCCGACGTTTAAACCCAAGCTATTTGTTGGTGTTCGCGGGCGTCCTTGTCTCTATCTGCACTAATTCAGTCTTCCGCTCGCTTTCAAGCTGTACCGGCGCCGATGGTGTGTGACCCTCTTGCGGGACGACGCTTGCCGCCGCTGGTGGGACTTGTGTGTCCGGTTGACGTAGATCGTTAGTCTGCGGGCTCGGCGCTATCTTGTCGTGCACAACTGCGGCCGCGATCGGCGCCGCCGCTGTACTCCTCTCTGCTTCACCCTTCGTTTGCTCGTCCCTGATGTCGCCTTTTGGACGGTGCGGTTGGTTGGCGTTCTCGTTAGTGGGCGGCGCTGACTTTGTATTGCCGTCTTTCTCAGCCATATCTTGCGCCGCACGTGGTTTCCGCTCGGGTTTGGTTGGCGGTTTAGCTCCTCGGCGACCACGACGGCGATTGCGTGAACTACGCTCCGACTCGGCTTTCTCTTTCGGCTGTTCTGGTGCGGGGCGTTCTGCCGGTGTTGTATCTTTGGCGCGACGCGGTACGGCGTTCGTGGCCCGGGCGGTGGTTTTACTACGTTGTGCCGTGCCTCTCGCAGCGGGTCGTGGGCGTGACGGACGACCCCTACGTCGACCACCAGCGCCCTTTGGGTCACGACTCTTTGCTGTATCGCCGTCCCCACTGACGTGGACAGGTTTCGTCTTCGAAGGTCGAACAAACAGTTTTTTAAAGCCGTCTAGTAACGATCGTTTTCGAACCGGCGGTGTCACTAGATGCGCAATCGGACCGACGACTGCCTTTTCGGGTTTGGCGACAGTCGCCGTGGTTTTTGTTTCAGTCTCTTCATCAGAAGTAGCGATCTCATAGCTAGGTATGTTGCCTTCGGCCTCTAGCTCATCGCTGCGCAACCGTTTGATTCGGAAGTGTGGGGTCTCCAGCTCGGGGGTCGGTATGATTAGGATAGAGGTACCGACCCGCGACTCTATGGCTGTGATCTCGAAGCGTTTCTCATTGAGCAAATAGGTTGCGGTCTCTACCGGCAGATGGATATGGACGGTAGCGGTGTTTTCCTTAAGTGCTTCATCTTGGATCATTCGCAGCACGCTTAGGGCCGAAGATTGAATGCTGCGGATATGGCCGGTCCCGCTACACCTGGGACAAACCAAGCCACTGGATTCACCGAGGGACGGACGTAGTCTTTGACGTGACATTTCAAGTAGGCCGAAACGTGAGATACGACCGACCTGTACACGCGCCCGATCAGCCTTGAGCGCTTCTATTAACCGATTCTCTACCGCCCGCTGATTACGTACCGGTGTCATATCTATGAAATCAATGACAATAAGCCCTCCTATGTCTCGTAGTCTCAACTGGCGTGCGCCTTCTTCCGCCGCTTCTAAGTTGGTGTTGAGCGCCGTGTCCTCAATGTCGCTGCCCTTAGTTGCCCGCGCAGAGTTGACATCGATAGTAACGAGTGCTTCGGTACGGGCAAATATCAGCGATCCACCAGATTCGAGTTCGACCTCCTGAGAAAACGCGCCGTCGATTTGATGCTCGATCTGGAAGCGAGAAAAAAGTGGTGTCTCGTCCTTGTAGAGTTTTAGCTTATCGAGGTTCTGCGGCGATACTTGCTCCATGAACTTCTTCACGCGATCGTGGATGTCGGGCGTATCGACGAGAATCTCGCCGATGTCACTATGCAGATAATCGCGTACTGCGCGCACGACGAGGTTGCTTTCCTGATAAATCAAAAACGGCGCATCGCGTTCCTGCCCAGCACCGCTTATGGCGCCCCATAGGTGCACGAGATAATCTAAGTCCCACTGCAGTTCCTCCGCCGTTCTGCCGATGCCGGCGGTCCGTGCGATCAGCGCATAATCATCGGGAACCTTGAGCTGGGCCAGCGCTTCGCGCATCTCGGCCCGTTCTTCTCCTTCGATGCGCCGCGATATGCCGCCACCCTTTGGGTTATTGGGCATCAAAACCAGATAGCGGCCGGCCAGGCTTACGAAAGTGGTAAGCGCGGCGCCTTTGGTGCCACGCTCCTCTTTGTCGACCTGTACAATTAGCTCTTGGCCTTCTTTGATAACGTCCTTGATGCGCACCTGGCCCATCGGTGTCGTCTCATCGACACCAGTGAAATAGATGCGGGAGATTTCCTTGAGAGGTAGAAAGCCTTGACGTTCTGTACCGTAATCGACGAACGCAGCTTCAAGGCTTGGTTCAACGCGGGTCACGCGACCCTTGTAGATGTTACCCTTTCTCTGCCGGTAGGCCGTCGACTCAATGTCGAGTTCTAGCAGTTTTTGACCATCGACAACGATTAAACGCAACTCCTCGGGATGAGTCGCGTTAAACAGCATTCTTTTCATTGCAAGTCCCCGACGCGCCCGACCGCACGGCGACGATCCTAGGTCGCCGATCCGCGCTAGATCACAACTACGCTCAGGCAGTACGCGTGAACGGGACGATTACTACAGGTGATCGACAAGCTGTGGGTTGCACAACAAAGTGTTGCCGAATCGCAAGGGCCCGGATGGTCGTGTAACCCGGTACCGTACACCAACTGGAGTCCCGTAGGGCGGTGCTGATGAAGACGCTGCTCGGCGTTTTCAGCATCCTGCCAGGCATAGTGGACATGTCCTTTAGTCGGAAGCGTCTAAATATGTGCGCCACTCTGACGGGCGAGCGACGCGAAACCCATGTTCCTCAAATACCCGGGTAGCTCGGCCACTATATGGGCCGGGCTGCCGGGAAAAACCATTACACAAGTATGTGCTTATCCGTATTCTGCAGATGACAATGTTGTTGCCCCTGTCTTAAAAATATATCAGCCAGATCGACTTGTAGCAATCTGTTATTATCGCCCCGCATGAGAGCCGGGCAACCAAACACCAGCGCGGTCCAATATCGTGAAATCGACGCAGACGAGGCCGGCCAGCGGGTCGATAATTTCCTGATTTCTAAACTAAAAGGTATCCCAAAGAGCCATATCTATCGAATTCTGCGAAAAGGCGAGGTGCGCATCAACCGCGGCCGGTGCCCGCCAGACTACCGCCTGAAGGCCGGCGATGTGATACGCATCCCGCCAGTAAGGCTATCCGCCCCCGATGACCGGCGTGCACTTGGCCCGGGCCGGCCCCCGGCGCTATCGATCTTGTTTGAAGATGATGATCTTTTGGCAGTGGACAAGCCAGCTGGGCTCGCGGTGCATGGCGGTAGTGGGATCGCGTGGGGTTTGATCGAAGGCTTGCGGGCTGGGCGGCCAAGGGCCCGGTTTTTGGAGTTGGTGCATCGCTTGGACCGTGACACTTCCGGTTGTTTGCTGGTAGCCAAACGCCGTTCGGCGTTACTGGCATTGCATGAACAGTTGCGTGACGCCGAGATAGACAAACGCTACACGGCACTTGTGCGAGGCCGCTGGACTGACCATGTAAGGAGGGTTGAGGCACCGTTGCTAAAGTTTTGCCTACGGTCAGGTGAGCGTAGAGTAGAAGTTTCGCAGAGGGGTCAAGATGCTGTCACCCAGTTCGTGCCTAAATGTCTTTATGCCAATGCGACCCACGTGGAGATAAGACTCCTAACTGGCCGCACCCATCAGGCGCGCGTCCACGCCGCTCACATCGACCACCCGATTGCAGGTGATACCAAGTATGGTGATCGGGAGTTTAATCGCAGCCTTCGACGCCTGGGTTTAAATCGCTTGTTCTTACACGCACAGTCTCTGGCCTTTAGGCACCCCCGTGATGGGGGCAAACTGGCCATTGAGTCGACACTGCCGCGGGAGCTTGCGATGTTGCTCGAATCCCTAGATAGCACCTTGCCGAGTGATGACAACGGGGCATAACAATGGCCTAATCTGCGCTAGTGCGGCGCTGGCAGACGGGGGTCGGGGAGCGCGATTCGTCATGGAATTGAATGGCAAGAACGTGCCCGCTTTCGCTGTTCGCTTTTGCGGTAAGGTCTATGCTTATGTTAATCAGTGCGCGCACCAGTCTTTGGAGCTCGACTGGAGCAAGGGGAACTTTTTCGATGTGGCGGGTGATCTCCTGATATGCGCGACCCATGGTGCTCGCTATTATCCCGATACCGGCGCGTGTGCCGGCGGGCGTTGCGATGGCCAACCTCTGATTCCCCTTGGCGTACTAGAGCGCGACGATCAGGTGTATTTGGCAGTTGATGGGGCACATTTGATTACAGGACTTGAAGATAGCTAAGCAGGGTAGAACGCATGACTGAAACGAACAGCCAACCACCGGCATCGCAAGAAGCAGGACACACAAAACAGGACTGGGAACAGACCCTTTTGGAACGACTTGCGTTTGCCTCATTGAATGAACAACGCAAGGCGCGTCGATGGAGTATATTCTTCAAGGCATTTTTTGCGGTCTACCTCGTAATCCTTTTGGTGGTGGCGCTTTCTAGTGACTTTGACGGTACACCTTCGGCCAGTGGTAAGTACACGGCGCTCGTTGACCTCAATGGCGTTATTGCTGCTGATACGACTGCTAGTGCCGACAACATAGTGTCAGGGTTACGTCAGGCATTCAAAAGTAAGGCCAAAGGCGTGATTCTGCGGACGAACAGTCCTGGTGGAAGTCCGGTACAAGCGAGTTATATCAATCGCGAAATCCAACGACTTAGAAAAGAATATCCGGATACCCCCGTTTACGCCGTAATCGGCGACATGTGCGCGTCCGGCTGCTATTACGCGGTAGCAGCCACCGATAGAATCTTTGCCAACGAGTCCAGCATTGTTGGGTCCATTGGGGTACTAATGAATGGATTTGGGTTTGTCGACAGCATGAAGAAACTTGGTATCGAACGGCGACTATTGACGGCTGGTGATAACAAAAATTTTCTGGATCCGTTCTCGCCAATGCATCCCAAGCATCGCGAGCACGCGCAGGCGCTGTTGAACAAAATTCACCAGCAATTCATAGATGTTGTAAAGCAAGGACGTGGTAAGGCCCTAACCCAATCCAATGAGACCTTTAGCGGTCTGTTTTGGACTGGTGATGAGGCGTTACAGATGGGCCTGATTGATGAATTCGGAAGTGCCAGTTATGTCGCTCGCGAGGTCGTTGGCGCGGATGACATCGTCGACTTCACGCATAGGGAAAACTTGCTCGATCGTTTTGCCCAGCGAATCGGCACGGCGATGGCACGGACGCTGGGAGCAGAGTTGTTGGCCCGTGTTCCTCAGCTGCGATAGTAATCGTGGGCTGTGCCTTTCCCCGGCCCCCCCAACTTCGTGGGGAGGGTGAATAATCACAAGATTTCGATTCCCTCATTCTTGAGCATTTGTACCAGACGAATGAGCGGCAGGCCGATGATGACGCTCGGATCGTCACCTTCCACTCGAGATAACAATGCAATCCCTAAGCCTTCTACTTTCACGCTACCGGTGCAATCGTAGGGTTGTTCGGCGCGAAGGTAGTTTTCGATCTCGCTCTCAGTAAGTTCCCGAAACAGCACCCTGATCGGCACAGTAGCGCACTGGACCTGCCCGCTTTGGTTATTCAACAAGGCCAAGCCTGTGTGCAAGATGGTCCAGTTTGCCGACGCCTGACGCAACTGTTCAACTGCATGCTCGTGACTGTTGGGCTTGCCGATCGTATCGCCAGTGGTGTTGACAGCTACTTGGTCGGCGCCGATTATCAGCGCGTTGCCCACGCTGGCGGCAACCGCGCGCGCCTTGGCCACTGCAAGTCGCTTGACCAGTGTCTCCGGACCCTCGCCGGGGTTAGGTGATTCGTCTACATCGGGGACAACGACGTCAAAGGTGAGGCGCAGACGCTCGAGTAGCTTTTTACGATAAGGTGACGACGACGCAAGGACAATCTTTGGGTGAGGCATTCGGGAAAGTATCGAGTAGCGAGCGCTTAGTTGCAAGAAACGTGGGTCGCTAACTGCTATTTTTGACATAAATTACGGGCAGTTATATGATGCGCGGCCAAGTTACTAGGGCGCCTAGGGTAGATGCGGGCTGGTAGTTTGCCAGCGACGGTGGACCCCATAAAGTTGGCCGGCTCTGGTACCCGCTTGACGGGCGAGTTGCCGGTAAAGGCTATGGGCTGCCTGCGGGTGTTGTGCCTGGATGAGAGCGGCAAGGTGAGTATCAATCTCAGGGCAGAACCATCGGTAATACTGATTAGGGCCCAAGACCGGAAGGATTTAATAGCGCGAGATACTGATTCGCTTGTCGTAGACGGGCCGATCTTGTTAAGCAATATTGTCGAGGACGAGTTGTTATTAGCGATGCCGATGGTGCCAATGCATGATATCGATGAATATCTAGCTGGTGAATATCGACACCGCCAGGAGAAACCCAATCCGTTTTCGGTTTTGGGCGAACTAAAACATAGGGACTAATCGTATCGTCCTTTTAGAGGATCTGGTATGGCCGTACAGAAAAGCCGAAAAACCCCATCGCGACGCGACATGCGCCGTTCACACGACGCCTTAGATAAACCGACATTGTCGATTGATTCGACTAGCGGTGAGACGCATCGTCGCCATCACGTGACGCCTGATGGATTTTATCGTGGTCAAAAGGTTGTTGAGACACCCGAGAGCGACGTAGACGCCGACTAACGATACGCGACCAAGGAG
>CAXMNC010000198.1:0-3536 GCA_964194625.1 Acidiferrobacterales bacterium | reverse complement strand
AGACGCCACCACGGGAGTGGCAGTCTGGGCTGGATTGGCGACAGCCGATGTTCAGCAGAATCCCGATCAGGAAGTGATCAAAAAACGTCTCGATTATGCGGTCAGCTCGATGTTTAAAAAATTACCAGAATAGGTACCAGGTGCATGGATCTGAAGGCTACAGACAGGCGCCTTAGATCCGTACCAGTCAAGAATTCCTGGTGTTTTCGTAGATACCTGGGCAGTTCAAGTTGAAATTTGATGCATAGTAGCGGGGAGGCTGGTGGGGCGGATGGTCAGGATTCGATGGCCTCGCCACTCCCACCTTTTTCCTCAATGAGCTTCTCCATCGCATCGAAACCGACAGGCCAGAAACCAGCGAGGAATTCGACAAGTTCCTTTTCTTCTTTTTCATGCCGGACATTGTTGTCGTCTTGCAGTGGCCCCATTGCGTAGCGCAGTTCGGTGCCCTCATCGGTGGCCGTGAGCTGGTAGGTCTCTCGGCACTTGAGACCGGGACGTAGGGAGTCTCCAATGAGGGTTGAGAAGTAGGAGAAGGGTTCCCAGTCGGTAACCCGGTATCGAAACTCCACCGCGTCGTGCACGCAGACGTAGTCGGAGCCGTTGCCCACACGACCTTGAGGGTTGTCGACTGTCACTGCGCGCATGCCCATCCACACTCGCTTGAGTTCGGGGTCAGTGAGCGCCTCCCACACCACTGGCACCGACAACGGGAAGGGTCGGCGGTAGATGTATACGCTCTCCTCCTCGGTGACGAAGAAACGCTCCTGTTGGGCTCGGAAGCTCTTCCAGGCCTTCGCCAGATCATAGACCTGCATCTGCACATCGCCGAAATGATCGAAGGACTGGGAAAAAGGAGTGAGCGCGGCGTCGATCCCCATCGCATCCACAGCACCCTGGCTGAATAGAGCGTAACTTTTGATGCCGGTGACCTCCTTGACGTCGGTCTTGGCCATTTTGTGGACGAGGATGACGTCGGCGCCGGAGATGTCCTTCATAGGCCCTACCTGCATTTCCTCGAAGCTGCCGTGGTGGGCCATGATCTTGAGATCGAGGCTGTCGACGTTCGCGCAAGCCTGACACGGGCAGGTGGTGTTGGCGATGATGTCCCGCCGTAGTGTGGTGAACGCGTTGTATAGGTTCTCGCAGATGGCGAGGAACGCTTCTCCAGACGGGAACTCTTCCGCGGTGGAGTAAGCGAGAATGGCGTCTCCATCCATGCGCCAGAGGTGCAGCGGTTCGTTGACCTGCTCCACTAATGAGGTAAGTAGTGAGCGCAGGATCGGATTGGCGTGCTCTTGCTCAGAGGCAGTCAAGTAGGCGGTATAGCCGGAGATATCGGCGATTAACAGGTAACCAGTGTATGCAGCCATCCTGTCATACTAGAATGAAACGCATGCTGGAGCAATAGCAAGTCCTCTGTTTAAAGGCTGTCGACAGGATCCTTTGCCCCTGGTTGGGAGTATGTGTTTATAGTTAGATTCCATCCCTGGAAATCAAAAGCAGTCACTCAGTCAAACCAACCAGGGATCTGTTAGATGATTCTTGCCAGTTTCCTGGTGATTTGGGAAGGTTGCAATGTGCCGTAAACCGAAGTTAATCCAGGAATTTTCAACGGCAGATAACGAGAAAGCTGACCTTCAGATTTCATCACTCGAGGGCGGGAATGTGCCCTAAGCGGACTCCCGAAGCATAATCGTGAGCGGCGACCTTCGGCCAGAAGCGGACACTCAGGATTTATTCTTTAACTTCTGCAAACGGCACACTCCGGAAGTACGAAACTCACTAAAAGCCCAATATGAATGTCCGCTTTGCCGGTATTATCTACGCCAGTGTGCAGCTCGGCGATGAAATTCAAAGGCTCAAAAATGACGTGGGTGGTGCCGTCTCGGTATAGCCTCTTCAGTTGATAACAAATGCTGCCGTTTGTCGTTAACGAACGCCGCTTGTCTGAGACCGCCTGGCGACTGCAGATGCAATTGTCCCAAAGCGTTTAAGTACCCTACTTCCATGTAGGGCAATGTAACGACACAACCTATCTAGCTTCTCCCGCTTATTGACCCTTGCCGCAGCGCCAGCGTGAAGACTGAAACCAGTCACCTGGCTTGCCGCACCACTGAATGACTCCTCCACATCACAGGCAGGCAATGTTTGCAACGAAAATACTTTACGTCCTGTCAGCGGACCCACTGCGATACGGTAAGTGATCGAGTGCCCCCATAGTGTTGTCCATCGGTCCGCTTGCACCGCATCCAGCGCCAGATAACTGTTCTCTGCATCCCGCTCCAGCAGACCCTCCCGTTCCAGATAACGACCAATGCGGTGGGCTTAACTTAGTGCCATTCAGGTCAGACCCCTCAGGTTCTATTTCCAGCAATATGGTATTCTTTGTGGCGTTTAATAGTTCCGAGACAGGGGGTTGAACGATGTCACGAATTATTTCCGGGGCCAGTTTCGTCGTAATCGGTTTGACATTGGCAGCTTGCCAGACGGGCGCGCCGACAATGTCGCTGGATGAAGCGAAGAAGATAACGGCGGAATTTAGCGGGCCATTTGTCCCGCCGCCGAGATCCATCGCTGATATCACGTCCAGGCTTGACTCACGCGTTTTTGACCCGACCTATTGCAAAGACTACTTAAAATTTAACGAGGAAGAACACTATAAAAACCTGAATTCCATGCTCCAGGACATATTTGGCATGTTTGTCCGGGTCCCTATGTCGGAGCAAGCCGCCCTCGACCAGTTTTACAAAGGAAATTATCCTCTTAGCGTGCGGCTGATGAAACGGGCTGTTTCGGATCTTCCCCCCAATGCCAACACCTCTCGCTACGACGCGCAGTTGGCGATCTTTCTCGCCTATGCGGGGGAATATTCAGAAGCTGAATCAGTTATGTGGAGGACCAGGAGGCGATGGACGCAGGATAGAATGTACTACCGACGAGGCGCACGCGATGCGTACTACGAGAGGGTGATATTTCTCCTCGCCGAAGGACAGGCGGCGGTAGCGGGGGCACGCGGTCGGCTCATCGAAGCCGAAGCGTTGTACCGCACGGCGCTCAAAACAGCATACAATTGGCCCGACCGGGCCGATCACACCAGGCTCGCACTGGCAAAAATTCTCATATTGCAGCGTCGGCATCAGGAAGCTGAAAATATTGTGCGTAATATCCTGCTTTCCCCCCGGGGTTCCGGAAACCCACTAACTGCTCACGCAATGCTGCGATTTGGCACCATCCTGTATGAACAGGGGCGTTATCGGGAAGCTGAAGAAGTTGCCGATCTTTCCATCAAACTCTACGTTGCGGCCTGTGCGCTACCGGAAAACCTTCAGTGGTCGGCGGCAAAAGACCTGCATGCCAAATCGCTGGTCGCACAGGGTAAATGGCGCGCCGCGGTGACTCAGTACGACAATATTCGCGCATCGATGTCGAAGGATCTGGATACCTACGAGCGCCTGTATGCAGGTAGCCTGTATCGCGCGATTGCCTATCTCCGGGCCGGGCGCCTGGACGAAGCGGAGCAGGGCTTGCAGCGC
>CAXMNC010000197.1:0-3940 GCA_964194625.1 Acidiferrobacterales bacterium | reverse complement strand
TGTATTGACGGCGTGGAGTGGTGCATCTGGCTGATCCTCGATGCCAAAGATGGCCATCACACCGTCGCCAATGAACCTGTCGATAAAGCCGCCATTGCGCTCGATAATGTCGCCCACTTGCACGAAATACCTGTTGAGCAGGTACATCAGGTCGTAGGGCGACAATCGTTCCGAAATAGATGTGGAATCGACAACATCACTGAAGAGAATCGTGACGTTCTTGGCCTCGCCAACGCGCGTTGCCGCGGCACGGTCAAGCTGGCTACACATCATGAGATCGGTTTCGTCAAGCACCAACCGGCGTACGCGAAGTTCGCCTTCGGGCCTCAGCTGGCACGCGAGCCGAACCTCGCTGGTGAAGCCCAAGCGTTCTGCCATTAATGTCTCAGCCGCCGTGCGTTGCGAGCAGGCCTCCAAGCCCTTGACCACCCAAATGCGGCAGGTCGAGCATTTCGCGCGCCCGCCGCACGCATGTGCGAAAGAGACACCCGATCGTAGACCTGCTTCGAGCAAGGTCTCGTCGGCGTTTACTTCGAATTCGACATTATCTGGGAGAGACGTTACTTTGATCATCTTCTTTTCGTACGAGCCTCACGGTCGAGTTCTCCCCATTCGACTTCTATCGTAGCACTTGTGCCACTACCGTCGCATTGCTTACCTTGCGGCTATCGAGGCATCGTAATCGCCATAGGCGGAATCAAAACCGCTATGACAATAGCAACGGGAACGACACCATGAACACCGAAACTACCGATTCCCGCCATTTTCTCTGCCGTGGCGTCTTGGTCATATTCCACCTTGTGGTACAGCAACAATAATAGAGCGTCTTAATTGCAGTATAGCTGCGTAGGTGGGCGGACTATCGCTTGTTCAGTCCATTATTAACCTTCATGCACATTCGATAGCCACCATGCTTCTAAGCCGGGGTTCCATGTTCGCCAAAAGACACCATGATAAGAGGGCTTTCCAATTTCACGAAAGATGACGCCAATGGTAACTATCAGCGAGCATAACGCCGTAACTAACCAACCTGGCTGACCGACTAGAATTGTCGCCGCCGAGAGACCGATGAAGATGATTGCCCACGTAAGCTCGGGAAGACGCGATACACGGAAGACATTGCAGAACAGAAAGAAATGTCCAACAACGAAGGCAATGACGAATCCCGCATAAAGTGCGACTGATCCCGCCAAGACCACCCCAACGATACCGACCAAAAGAATCGCGATGTCTAACTGCGACAATCTGAAACCCGGTCTGAACAGATTGGCTGCCATGCGTAAAGGCTAACGAAAATCGAAGGTCTTAATTGCAGTATAGATCCGTTGGTCCGCGAAGCGTACAGTATAATTTTGACGCTAATATGGAGAGCAGTTGAATATGGCGACCAGCGAAACGCATCGACAAGGCCAGTGCCAATGCGGAAATATTCGATACCGACTCATCGGTGAGCCGCTGACACTTTACATCTGCCACTGTCTTCATTGCCAAAAGCAGTCCTCTAGCGCTTTTGGGATGTCCCTGTGGGTAAATCGAGACGAGATTGAGTTTTTATCCGGCGAACCACAATTCTGGACAACTACAGGTGATAGCGGCGCAAAAAAGATTTGCGCCTTTTGCGGTAACTGCGGTTCACGCATTTACCACGCTTCAGACAATGATCAAAAACGGCTTAGCCTCAAAGCAGGCACGCTCAACGATACGTCGTGGTTACGACCAATAGCCCATATTTGGACTAAGCGAGCCCAGCCTTGGATTTCAATAAACCAAGACCTGTATCGCTGTTATGACGACGAACCGGATGATGACGAATTGTTACGACTGTGGCGAGATTCGCATCGGTCCGAATAAGTTGTCAGTTGCAGTCGCTCGACCGATTAGTGGAAGACTTGACCGTTTTTTTGACTTTAAATCGGTTCCAGCCCCTGCTCCCGGATAAATTCGAGCGCCATTCGCGCGGGCGAGTAATCGGGGTCGTACGAAAGGGAACGCTTGAAAGACTGCTTGGCTTCGGACACTCGCCCTTTCATAACTAGAACGCGCCCCAAATTGAAGTGCGGATACTCGTAGCAACAATAGCGTTTTGCCCGCATGGCCTTTTTCAACCAGGGAATTGCCTCATCGGGCTGACCGAGGTCTATGAGGTAGACACCAATGTCGTTGTAGGGGTTACCGTAGTCGGGGTCCAGCTCAATGGCCACCTTGCACTCGGTGATAGCCTCCTTGAGGCGGCCGAGCATGCCGAGCGACCAGCCGCGAAACGTGTATGCTTCGGCGGTCGGGTACAAATCGATGGACTCGCTGAAGGATCTGACTGCTTTTTCGTACTCGCCAGAAGCGTGAAGGAGGTAACCCTGCTCGAAGAACAAGTACGCTTTCTGAGAGGACAATATTTCTTCGGGCTCTTGAGCATGAAGCAGCGGGACAGTGCACACCCACAGGAGCGCGATTGGGACTAGGATCTTTCGAGTACCGTGACGCCAGCGCATGTTCGTATGCCCAGATGGACTGCAACCCGCCACCTCTCCTTCATACTCGGATAAGAAGGTCTGACCTTTCTAGCGGTTACCATTGTACAACTACCCGGCGGGATTCAAACAGATAGAAGGTGGGGGAAACACCCTGTGCCGTTTAAGGGTGTGATTAACTATATATTACAAGATTTGACCCCTTTTCCAGTGAATCACCCCGCTCACTCTATGATGTGGTGTACAGGAAGCTTGCTCATGTGCCATTCACCCGTCTTAGTGTCGTATTGAGATGCGGTGAAAACATGCCACTCAGTGTCATCAAGCTTCGGATAGTCGGCACGATAGTAGTAACCCGGCCATCTAGTTTCCTGCCTGAACAGCGTGTGTCTGGTCACGCACTCCGAAGTCAAGACCCTGTGATTGAGCTCCCATGCTCTCTGGAGTTGGTGGAGATCCTCGGCACCGATATGGTCAAGATCCTCCTTCAGCATGGCGAGAAGCTCCAGGCCCCGGTTGAGCATCGGTTCGTTGGTCATATAAAAGGTACTAATGCCACCGGCGTACTCATCCATAATCTTCTGCAGCCTCTGAAGGCCCTGAAGAGGAGATATGTAACTTGGCGACACGGTCCCGGCGACAATCTCGTTGCGGCCGACCTTGTAGTTCTCAATGGGCTGGTAGACCACCGTCTTGAGATCTTCGTACTCCGTCTCATTGAGCTGAGGCTGGTCGCTACCCAGGTCCTTGACGTACTTGACCGCCGACTTCCCGGCGATCCGGCCTTCCGTGAAGGATCCCGACGAGAACTTGTGGGCGGTACCGCCGATGGTGTCGCCGGCGCCGAAGAGTCCCTCGACGGTCATCATCCGATTGTATCCCCACTGGTAGTCCGCCGGGGCGCAGTCCTCGGGCCCGCTCGCCCAAGCACCTGAACACGTGGCGTGGGAGCCCATGACGTATGGCTCGGACATGACCAGCTCGGGATTCGTTTCCTTGGGATCGATGTTTTGCGACGCCCAGACAACTGCCTGCCCGATCGTCATGCCAAGGAAATTCTCCCAGCCAACTGTCTCCTTGTGCGGATCTTTGAAGGCCTCCTTCGTCACCATGCGGATGGGGCCTCTGCCGGCCATGACCTCCTGTAGAAAGGCGTGGTTCCGCAGGCAGGTCGGCACCGGCTGATGATCTACGTAATCACCGACCATTTCCTTGATCGAGTTATACCAGTTGGGCTCGTAATTTTCCCCATAGGCGTTTTCGGTGGTAGTTTTGAGATGCAGGAAGTAGGCGCCGACCGGGCCATAGCCGTCCTTGAATCTGGTTAGGACGATCCGGTTCTCCATCTGCATCATCTTGGCGCCGATTTGGATCGGCAACCCATAGGCAGAGGCGCTGCTCCACGGGGCATACCAGGTCCGCCCCATGCCCTCGCCGACCGAATGGGGCTTGAAGATGTGCGACGCGCCACC
>CAXMNC010000196.1:0-7745 GCA_964194625.1 Acidiferrobacterales bacterium | reverse complement strand
GCGGCCACATACCGGACACTTGAACCACGATTGCTCGCTATGTACGCCTAACTCTTGGTGGGTTTGTGCCATCACGGAATAACAACGTCTACAGCGCATGGACGGATCTCCTCGCTAGCCACAGCCTGGGGCGTTAGCCGTTTGTTCGGTTCTAGGGCATGGCAGGCACTACCGGCGCGTGGCTAATACAAGCCATTGAAACACCCCCGAAACTCACCTAGACGCTGGGTATGCCCACAAGCCCCAACCACAAGCCCTTGGGGTTGGGGTTCAGTGGAACCCCAATATAATGGGGTTGTGACCGAAACGCAAGCGCATACGGGCGTTACTGCCAAGGGTGTACAAGCCCATCGGCTGGCACGACTAGCAGGCTGCTGAAAAAGGCCATGGGCGAAGCGGAATAAGATAAAGCTCCAGTGGAGCTTTATCCCGCTGAGCGGGTTCGCCACGGACGGCGAACCCCGGACTTGCCAGCGGAGCAGGATAGCGGAGCGCAGCAAGGACTTTTTCAGCATCTTCCTAGATACCCCTTAGCAATTCGTTAATGCCCAATTTGCTACGGGTTTGGGGGTCCACCTGCTTGACGATGACAACGCAATAGAGACTGTGGGTGCCATCGGCGGCGGCTAGGTTACCCGGCACCACCACCGAGCCGGCCGGAATACGTGCGTAGGTGATCTCGCCAGTTGCGCGATCGTAGATTTTGGTGCTGGGGTCGATGAATGTGCCAGTGGCAATAACTGAGCCTTTTTCTATGATGACACCGTCGGTGATGACCGCGCGCACACCGATAAAACAATTATCTTCGATAATGGTCGGTGTGCCGAGATCGTGAAGGGCATCGTCTGGGAATCCTACGTCATCGACGACAGTGGTAGTCGCCAGAACGGGCTCCAATACACCACCAATTTCCACACCGCCGGCGACATGAACGTTTTTGCCGATTTATGCACACGAACCAACGTGTGCCCACGTATCGATCATTGTCCCTTCGTCGACATAGGCGCCGATATTGACGTAACTCGGCATGAGCACAACACCCGGTGCAATGTAGGCACCCTTGCGAACGGTAGCGAGCGGGACCACACGAAAACCGCCTCGACGGAAGTTTTGCGAATTATAGTCAGCAAATTTCGAGGGGACCTTATCGAAGTAATTTGTGTAGCCACCCTTAATGAAATTGCTGTCTTCAATTCGGAAATAAAGTAACACGGCTTTGTTCAACCAGTCGTTCACGACCCAGGTGCCGTCTTTCTTTTCCGCCACCCGTGCTCGCCCCGAGTCGAGGTGTTCGATCGCCTCATATACTGCATCCTTTAAATGCGTCGGTGCTGTGCGTGGAGTAATCTCAGCGTTCTTTTCGAACGCCTGTTCGATAACAGTCTTGATTGCGTCCATGGCAGATCTCCAGTTACCAAAGCGGTAAGGAATTCTATGATAGGCGCGCTTTTGACAACAGGTATGCGTTCCTTGCAACAGTCTATGCGCGCACTCAGATTGCGCACATTTATCCGTTGACGTGCAAACGATTAATGAGTGAAATCGCTGATGTAAAATTGGACCGGGAAAAGCGCATGAAAATTGTTCGTTTTTTGGATAATTCGGATCGAGAGCGATTAGGTGTAATGACGAGTGATCACGCTGCGCGCCTCGTAGACGGCGATATCTGGGCTAACTTCACTATCACCGACGAGACGGCTGTGATCAAGAAACTCCTGGCACCGATCGCGGCCCGCAACATTCTTTGCATCGGCCTCAATTACCGACAACACGCGGCGGAGACTGGCGCGAAAATCCCCGAGTACCCCGTTCTATTCATGAAATCATTGGGCGCTTTGCAGAATCCTGATGACCCAATAGTCATCCCCCGCGTCGAGCCATTGCAGGTGGACTATGAGTGCGAGCTTGCGGTGATCATCGGCAAAACGGCGAAGGACGTTTCGCGCGATGCGGCACTCGATTATGTCTTAGGTTACACGTGTGCGAACGATGTGAGTGGTCGTAACTGGCAAAAGGCGAAGGGAGGCGGTCAGTGGTGTCGCGGAAAGAGTTTCGACACGTTTTGCCCACTAGGGCCCTATCTCGTAACCGCTGACGAAGTTCCAGACCCTAATAATCTAAGAATCAAGACCATCCTGAACGGTAACGTAATGCAAGATTCAACCACCGCGGACATGATTTTCGATGTTCGCGAGCTCGTATGCTTTCTGAGTCAGGGAACTACCCTGCCGCCCGGCACGGTAATCCTGACTGGCACGCCGCCGGGGGTTGGATTTGCACGTAAGCCTCCAATTTTCCTCAAGCATGGTGATGAAGTGGTCGTTGAGATTGAAGGAATCGGGTGCCTGCGTAATCCAGTGAGACAGGCGGAAGATCCATAATAGATTGATTATATTTAAGGAAATGTGGTCAGCTCATTTGTGACAGAGGTTTCAATACTAATCATATTGGTTGGCTATATGAACACGAAATGGCCTAGACTCTTAACGTAGCAAATGATGGAGGGAATACATGATGGTAAGGTGGAGTTTCTTATTGCTTCTTGTGGCGACGTTTACCGCTCCTGCCGCTGCACAGGAGCTTTCCTTATCGCAAGAGCAGCTTGAAGTCGTGCTCGCACCCAAGATTACGGCAGTAAAGCGTCTCGCTGCTAACCTGACCGTTGTCGATGCGGTTAAGGCACAGAATGCCGAAGAGACGACCATCGAGCAAATCAAACGGATTGATGACGATTGGCGATCGACGAAAACACTGACTGAATTCAAAAGGTCGCTACAACGCAACCCAGCTGGAAGGTTTCTGCGCCGTCGTGTAAGACGCAATCCGACCTATGGCGAGGCATTTCTCACTGACAAGCGAGGCGCAAACGTAGCTGCCTATCCCGCTACTAGTGACTATTGGCAGGGCGACGAGACCAAATTTACTGCGTCGTATAATGACGGCAAGGGCAAAGTATTCGTTGGCGGGGTGGAGTACGACGAGAGCTCTCAGACCAATGCGGCGCAAGTCTCGGTGCCGGTGATTGACCAAGGTAAAGCAATCGGGGTACTAGTTATGGGTGTACAGCTCGACTATATCACCTGGAAGCAAGGGCGTGGTCAGGCAGTGTCTCAATAGCGTACTATCTCTTCAACGAGACCTGATTCGCTACTCGGTCGGCCATCTCTAAAATTGCCCGCGCGCGTTTGACAACGGGCACATCGATCACTTTACCATTTAGTGAAGTTGAGCCTCGCCCTTGGTGTTCGGCCGCCTCAAAGGCTGCTAGCACACGCTTGGCATGTTCGACCTCTTGCGGCGATGGTGAAAAAGTCGCATTGATAATGTCGATCTGGGCGGGATGAATGGCGAATTTGCCTTTGAAGCCCTGTTTCTTGGCGGTGTTAGCGTCTCGCTGAAGGCCGTCTGTGTCTCGAAAACCAAAGTAGGGCGTATCGAGAGCGACAACGTCGGCAGCTCGGGCTGCAATACAGACCGCACTTCGGGCATAAGCAATCTCTGAGTCATCATCGGTGCGTTCGATACCCATATCGTTTGTAAAATCTTCAGCTCCGAATGCTACCGCAATAATCCTTTTTGATGACGAGCAGATTTCATCGGCATTGACAATTGCCTTGGCTGATTCTATCCAGGGAATCAGCTTTAGTCTGCCAGCAGCCAGACCTGCTTTTTGTTCTAGCGGTTCGATAAGGCCGCAGATCTCCGCGATCTCTTGGACCGTCTGCACTTTGCCAATCGATAGCCCGTAGATTTTTGGCGTTATGATTGCTGCAAGGTCTTGCTCTAATAACCCGGTATCTAGCGAGTTGACCCTGGGTATGACCAAAGACCCGGTGTCCGACAGCTTTGCGAGAAAAGAAGCCGCCACCGCGCGGGCGTTGGCTTTCTCATCTGTTGGCACAGAGTCCTCCAGATCAGGCACGAACACGTCGGGGCTGAAGCCCAGCGCCTTTTCGAACATATTGGGACGGTTGCCGGGGACAAACAGCAAGCTTCTAAGTATGGTCATCGACGTTTAGCAGCGCTGTCGCGAGCGTTCGCGTGTGGCGGGCGATGCTGGGGAACTGGACGTTAAGCAGCCTTTTCTACACGTGCTGCGCAGTACTTAAACTCCGGAATCTTGCCGACCGGATCGAGCGCTGGATTGGTCAGCATATTGGCGGCAGCTTCCGCATAACAGAAAGGTATAAACACCCAGCCTTCGGGAACCGTGCTATCAACCCGGACTTTTAGCTCAATGGCACCACGTCGCGTGGTTACGCGCACCGCCTCACCGGGGTTCACACCCAGCCGACGCAGATCTTGAGAGCATAAGCTGGCCACCGCCTCCGGTTCGATTTCATCGAGCACACGTGCGCGTCGTGTTATGGCGCCGGTGTGCCAATGCTCTAGCTGCCTACCGGTGGTCAGTACCATTGGGAAGTCTTCATCGGGCTGCTCATCCGGTGGCACGATTTTGGCCGGAACGAGTTTGGCGCGACCATTGGCGGTTGGAAAGCCATCGCCGAAAACAATGTCGTGCCCTGGTTCATCCGGCGCATCGCAGGGGTAGGTACAAGCGCTTTCTCGCTCAAGTCGCTCCCAAGTTATGTTGTTGAGTGACGGCATGAGTTGTGCCATCTCTGCAAACACGTCGCTGGGCCCCTCATAGTCCCAGTCGAGTCCAATACGACGCGCGATTTCTTGAATAATCCAGTAGTCCTGGCGTGCATCGCCCGGTAACGCGAGTGCTTTGCGTCCGATTTGTACTTGCCGATTGGTATTGGTAACGGTGCCATCTTTCTCCGGCCATGCCGATGCAGGCAGTATTACATCGGCATGAAACGCGGTTTCGGTCAAAAAGATATCTTGCACCACTAGATGTTCGAGTTTGGCCAACCCTTGGCGAGCATGATGTACATCAGGGTCAGACATGGCTGGGTTCTCACCCATGATGTACATGCCCTTAATCTGGTCGGCATGTACGGCGTCCATGATCTCGACCACAGTCAACCCACGTTTTGGATCGAGCGGCGTTCCCCAGGCATCCTCGAACTGCTTGCGAATATTTTCCACCTCTACCAACTGGTAATCAGGAAACATCATGGGGATTAAACCGGCGTCGGAGGCCCCTTGCACATTATTTTGTCCGCGTAGGGGGTGCAAACCGGTGCCAGGACGCCCCACTTGGCCGGTAATCATCGCTAGCGCAATTAGACAACGTGCATTGTCAGTGCCATGGACATGCTGCGAGATACCCATGCCCCAGAAAATGATACTGGCATCAGCCGTCGCGTACTTTCGGGCTACCGTACGAATCGTCTCAGCCTCGATGCCACATATCTCCGACATCGCCTCGGGTGTGAAATCGGCGATGTGCTTCTTGAGATTCTCGAACCCTTCGGTGTGCGCCTTCACGTACTCTAGGTCGTAGAGTTTCTCGGTGACGATGACATTGAGCATGGCATTCAGTAGCGCCACATCGGTACCGCCTTCAAACTGCAGCATGTGTGTGGCGTGACGCATGAGTGCTTGACCCCTTGGGTCCATGACAATGAGTGTCTTGCTCTTCGCCGCTTGCTTGAAGTAGGTGGCGGCCACGGGATGGTTTTCGGTTGGATTGGCACCGATCACGATGATGACATCGGCTTGTTCGCAGGCTGTGAATGGCGCGGTGACCGCACCCGAACCAATTCCTTCTAACAATGCTGCTACGGACGATGCATGACACAAGCGCGTGCAATGATCGACGTTGTTGGTACCAAAACCAGTGCGTACCAGTTTCTGTACGAGATAGGCCTCTTCATTGGAACCCTTGGCCGAGCCAAAACCGGCGAGTGCCCCACCGCCATCTCGGTCTCGAATCTTTTTGAGTCCGGCCGCCGCTAGCTCTAAGGCCTCTTCCCAGGTCGCCTTGCGGAAATGGGTGTATGGATTGGCCGGGTCGACCTCAACCTCGGCACCTTTGGGCGCATCTTCTCGACGTATTAGGGGTTCGGTCAGCCGGTGCGGGTGTTTAACGTAGTCGAATCCGAACCGACCTTTAACGCACAGTCGGTTCTGATTGGCGGGTCCATCGCGCCCCTGAACCGCAACGATTTCGTTATCTTTGATCTGATAAGTAATCTGGCAACCGACGCCGCAATAGGGGCACACGCTTTCCACTTCCGTAAGCGGATCGGTTTTGCCCACGCCTTCTTCGTCGACCAGCGACGATTCCATAAGCGCGCCGGTGGGGCAGGCCTGCACGCATTCACCGCAGGCGACACATGTACTATTCCCCATGGGATCATCGAAATCGAAAATGATTTTGGCACCGTATCCACGATAGGCCATACCGATGACATCGTTGACTTGTACTTCGCGGCAAGCGCGCACACACAGATTGCAGTGGATACAGGCATCGAGCTGTACACGCATGGCAGTATGACTGGCGTCGGCTGTCGGTTGCTGCCGAGGCGGGAAACGGCTTTCGGTCGTGGCCATGCGATCCGCCCATTGCCACAGGTGTGAGTCGGCATCATGGGCGACTTCGCGCTTAGGTTGATCGGCGATTAACAGCTCCATAACCAGGTTGCGGGCATTTTTTGCGCGCGCATTGTTGCTGGCGACCTTCATACCGGCGGTCGGCTGGCGGATGCACGAGGCAGCGAGTACGCGTTCGCCTTCGATCTCGACCATGCATGCCCGACAATTACCATCGGGCCGATATCCTGGTTTGGGTGTGTAGCATAGGTGCGGGATGGTGGTGCCGTAGCGGTTCGCGACCTGCCAGATTGTTTCACCCGGTTGCGCCTCAGCCTCTTGGCCATCCAGGGTAAAGCGGATGCCTTCGATCTCTTGATCAACCATGGAACGGCTTGATCTGCTCATGACAAGTCCTGGTGGAAATGCTTTAACACGCAGCGCAGCGGATTGGACGCGGCCTGACCTAGGCCACAGATGGACGCATCGGTCATGGCGCAACTCAACTCTTCGAGTAACGATTGATCCCAGGTCGATTGAGCCATGAGTTTTACTGCCTTTTCGGTGCCAACTCGGCAGGGCGTGCACTGACCACAACTTTCGTCTTCGAAAAATCTCATCAGGTTAAGCGCAGCGTCTTTTGCACTATCTTGATCACTTAAGATGATCACCGCGTGCGAACCAACAAAGCAACCATGCTTGTCCAGAGTACCAAATTCCAGCGGTAAATCCCCCATACTCGCCGGCAAAATACCACCCGAGGCGCCGCCAGGCAGATAGCCTTTGAATTCATGGCCGTCTTGCATTCCACCACTAAACTCTTCGATCAATTCACGTACCGTTACGCCGGCTGGTGCTAGTTTAACACCAGGTTGCTTCACGCGGCCGGAGACCGAGTAGCTGCGTAAGCCTTTGCCGCCGTTACGCCCTTGGCTGGCAAACCAGTCGGCACCCTTGTCGATAATATCGCGCACCCAATAAAGTGTTTCTACGTTTTGCACGAGGGTTGGCCGACCAAACAGCCCGACTTCAGCGACATACGGTGGTCGGTGTCGGGGCAGGCCGCGTTTGCCCTCAATACTTTCGATCATGGCCGACTCTTCACCACAGATATAAGCGCCGGCGCCACGGCGCAGGTATACTTTGCGGTTGCCACATAGCCCCGCTGTTTCGAGCTTTGGCATTTCCTCTAAGAGCAGGGCGCGAATCGCTGGATACTCATCGCGCAAATAAATGTAGCTCGCTTCTGCGTCCACGGCCCATGCCGCAATTAGCATACCCTCTAGAAATCGATGCGGATC
>CAXMNC010000195.1:0-3575 GCA_964194625.1 Acidiferrobacterales bacterium | reverse complement strand
GCACACGCAGATCCGTCAAGACCTTGGGATGAAGCAAGTAGAGAAGGTGGGCGCAGGCCGACACCTTGAAGCCGGGAATGATCTCGCGGGTGACAGCCGCCCCGCCAACGCGATCCGTGGCCTCCAGAACCAGCGTGCGTTTCCTGGCTCGGGCGAGGTAGGCAGCGCACACCAGTCCATTGTGACCGCCACCGATGATGATTGCATCGTAGGCCTTGCTCATTACGCCGCCCGCCGGCGGCCGAGGTCGCGCAGTATTTCGCGCGCCGCATTAGCCCCAGGCGCACCCATTACACCACCACCGGGGTGGGTACTTGAGCCGCACATATACATTCCACGCACCGGGCTACGATACTGCGCATACCCAGGAATCGGTCGGTTGAACAGCAATTGATCCATCGTCAGTTCGCCCTGAAAGATGTTACCTTCGGTGAGGCCCACCTCGTTTTCGAGCTCCCGTGGCGTGCGCACCTCCACATGCAGGATAAGATCCTTGAAGTCCGGGCTGTAACCGGCAATCGCATCGATCACGGTTTGACCGAAGGCGTCGCGGCTGGCGTCATCCCAATCTCCGGTCGACAGCCTGGGTGGCGCGTACTGCACAAATACAGTCATAACGTGCTTGCCGGGCGCGGCCATGGTTGGGTCTATCTGCGTCGGAATCAGCATGTCGACGTATGGGTCCTTCGACCAGGTTCCATTCTTCCAGTCGTCATAGGCCCGCTCCATCCGCTCGATAGAGTCGGTGATATGCATATCTCCCGTGCGAGCGGGACAATCCTTGGGGATTGAAGGGAACTCAGGCAAACCGTCCAATGCGATGTTGAGCTTGCCGGAGGAACCGCGAATCTTGAAGTTGCGCACTTGCCTGACAAAGTCAGCAGGCAGATCGCGCTCCTCCATGATGTCGAGGAATGTGCGTTTGACGTCAAGATTGGACACCACCAGTCTGCCGTGGATCTCATCGCCATTGGCCAAGGCAACACCTTCGACTTTGCCGTTCCCGACGATAACGTGACGCACGTCGGCCTCAACGCGAATCTCGCCGCCTTGCGATTTCAGCGAGGCGGCCAGCGCTTGGCTAATCGCGCCCATACCGCCTCGGGCAAAGCCCCACGCACCAATGTGTCCATCAACCTCCCCCATGTAGTGATGCAACATCACATACGCCGAGCCCGGCGAATGAGGGCCGAGGGCGGTACCAATGATCGAACTGCCGGCGATGGCAGCCTTGACCACTTCCGATTCGAAGTACTGATCGAGAAAATCGGCGCAGCTCATCGTATAGAAGCGCATGGTGTCATACATCTGCGCTTCACCCAGGTCGTAGAAAGCACGCCCTAGGTCCCAGAGGCCCTTGAGATTACGCCAGCTGAACGACGTCGGATCGGGCGGGGTCTTCATCAGCATGGGTTTTATGAAACGACACTGGCGTGTCATCTCGTTGCTGAACCGGTCGTAGGCCTCCGCATCGCGTGCCGAGTGTCGTGCAATCGCGCGACGGTTGGCGTCGTAGTCATGGTAACTCGCGTGGTAATCACCGTTACGCATCATGGTGACACTGCCCTCAAAGGGAATAACCTGCAAACCGAAGCGCGGCAGTTCCAATGTGCGGAAGATTTCGGGGCGCAGGAGACTACAGACGTAGGAACAGTTCGAATAGGTAAAACCCGGATAGAGTTCACGGCTAACCGCAGCGCCACCGATATAGGGATTGCGCTCCAGTACAACAACGCTCAAACCCGCGCGTGCGAGATAACAGCCGGCTACGAGGCCATTGTGGCCGGCACCAACAACGATGGCGTCGTATCGCTTCAAGATAAGCCTTAACCTCTAATGAGGCCACTCATTGCCGGGTGACCTGAAAATGAATGAGTAATATCACGATCGCTGAGGATTGTGCCCATACCCTTGCGCAGACGCTGCCCATACTGCACTATTTTCGCCAGCGATGCTTATTTGAGCGGCCAACGGGCCGCCAGTGAAGTCACGGCAGTACTCAGCCGATAAGCGAAGACGTCCTGTAGTCTTTCTTCGCAACCTTATACTGTTTGTCGATACCGAGCGATGTGATATGAGATGTCGCCAAAGGTCGCGTTGATTGCGGTCAGGCGCTTGAAGTAGTGGCCGATAGGCAATTCATCGGTCATGCCCATACCACCGTGTAGTTGAATCGCCTCTTGTCCGACCAGGCGGCCCGCTTTCCCAATCTGCACCTTAGCAGCAGAAGCGGTGCGTTGCCGTTCCGCGGTCGACTCCGTCAATTTACAGGTGGTGGCGTAGACCATAGACCGGGAAAGCTCGCAGGCCATAAACACATCGACCATGCGATGCTGAAGCGCCTGAAAACTGCCAAGGGTCTTTCCAAACTGTTGCCGCGTCTTGATGTATTCGAGTGTCATGTCGTAGAGCGCCGACATCGCCCCCACCGCCTCCGCGCAGATGGCTGCGATACCGTGGTCACAGGCCTCATCTATCAACGTTAAGGCATGGTCCCTATCACCGATTAGGTCATCGGCGTCCACCCGCACATCATGGAACGTGATATCGGCCGCACGCTGCCCATCGATCGTCGGGTAATGGCGCGCGCTAAGCCCAGCCGCGCCCATATCGACCAGAAACAATGACACGCCCATAGGGTCACGTTGGCTGCCCGCCGTACGTGCGGAAACCAACACTTTATCTGCCGTATTCGCGTAATGTACTACGCATTTATGTCCGTTCAGTCGGTATCCACCGCCATCCTTGGTTGCAGTAGTCGAGACATCGGCAAGGTCGAACCGCGACGTTGGCTCGGCGAAAGCGAAGGTGAGCCGTAACGAACCATCGATCAGCGCCGGCAGTAGTTTTTGTTTTTGCCGCTCGGTTGCAGCCCGATTCAAGATGTGCCCGGCCACCACGACGCTACTGAGGTAGGGCGAAGCGACCAACCCCCGGCCAAAGGACTCCATGATAATCATGGTCTCTAGCGGTGTGCCATCGAGCCCGCCGTAACCTTCAGGAAATGGCACCGCGAGCCAACCGAGTTCGGCAAATTGCTGCCAATGCTCGGGTAGATATCCGCCGTTGCCAGCGACGATGCGCTGTCGCGTTTCGAAATCGTAGTGCTCGGCAACAAATCGATCGACGCTGTCGCGAAACAGTTGTTGAACTTCGTTAAAACTAAAGTCCATGGCTACAGCCCGAGGACTGCTTTGGCAACGATGTTCTTTTGTATCTCGTTGCTACCACTGAAGATCGACAGTTTGCGCAGATTGAAATAACTGGCTGACGCCAACATTGCATAGTCAGGTCCAACCGCGGGCGCGTTCGCATCTTGCCACAACGCCGGACGAAGATCGGGGCACGCGTAGTAACCGAGCGCATCGACGATAAGCTCGGCGATACGCTGCTGGATTTCTGTACCGCGGATCTTGAGGATGGACGACTCCGGACCTAAATCGCTACCCGCTTCGGTCTCAAACAAGTACCGAAGCTCGGTGACTTCGAGTGCCTTAAGTTCGATCTCGAGCGAGGCGATCTGATCTGCGAACCAATGATCTTCGATAAGCGGCTTGCCTTGCGCCTGTTCATTC
>CAXMNC010000194.1:0-6360 GCA_964194625.1 Acidiferrobacterales bacterium | reverse complement strand
CTAGCGCCAGCATACGGCGCTTCGGCGTAACGTATAGCACAAGCGCAAGCTGATCAGTCAGCTTGCCACCACACTCCTTAAACCCTACTCCACACCCGAGCACGTTTTGTTTTCGCAAGAGAGTCTTTTCGTGCTTGCGTTTCAGTCGAACCAGCATGGATTCGTTTTGAGAATCTGCCTGCGGCATCGCCTCGAGGATAGGATTGTGACCTGCGCCGTTTGACTGGGATTATCTAAATCAATGACGAGGAGTATTTGTCTTTCCGCCCCTTTACTCAAGCCGAGCGAATCGCGTGGGCGAAGTCCAGGCCCGAAGGGGCGCAGAAGGGACCTGCGCGTTCGACGTCAGGGCATGGATGCCCTGTCGGAGAACCATCTGAGACAAGCGTTGAGCGAGGGGACCGGCTGGGGTTGCCGGCGCCGAGTCTGGGGCAAAATGGTTTTGGTGACTTTTGTCGCTCTTTTTCGTCCTGAAACCGCGACACTTGTGCATCCCTGCACATCGGCCACAACAAAAGCACCCTCGCGTACGGGCGACCGACAGGGAGGTCGGAAGGTAGGGCAACGCAGGGAGCAGTTGCCGAGCCGGCACCCCGGTAATACACGTCGGCGAAGCCGACAAAAACTTACGCCATCTCCATCCCCTGCACCTGCTGAAACCCCCTCGGCAATTTCAACCCACGCAATGCCCGCTCACCGATATAGTGATTCAACTCCTCAACCGACAACTTCAGATGACGTTTACCGCTATGAACGATCAACCCCTTTTCTTCGGGAAATACCACCATCGCCACTACATACTCTTCCCGACTCGCGGCCTTCTTGGAAGGAATATTAATGATCTTAATGCCCTTACCCTTACCCATCTTCGGCAACTCACCGACCATAAAGGTCAGTAATCGGCCTTGGGTGGTCACCGCCGCAATCCACTCTTGCTCATGGTCATCGACCCGTCGCGGTGGTAATACCTTGGCCCCCTTGGCCACCCGCAACACCGCCTTACCGGCCTTGTTCTTGGCATAAAGATCCTCGAGCTTGGCGGCAAAGCCATAGCCGGCATCGGTGGCGAGCAGAAACAACTCATCCGGCTGTCCCATCATGGCACCGGCGAAGGTGGCACCGGCCGGGGGATTGAAATAACTACTGGCAGGATCACCCTGCCCCCGCGCCGACGGTAGCTTGTGCGCTGGCATAGAATAAGTACGACCGGTAGAGTCGATAAACACCACCGGTTGGTTGCTACGACCGCGGGCGGCATCGCGAAAGTGATCACCAGCTTTGTAGGCAAGCGTCCTTGGATCGACGTCGTGGCCCTTGGCGGCCCGCACCCAACCCTTTTCCGACAAGATGACGGTAATGGGCTCGGTCGGTAACAGCGATGCCTGATCGATGGCCTTGGCGGCGTCGCGCTCGACGATGGGCGAGAGCCGTTCATCCCCGAACTCGTGAGCATCCTCAATGAGTTCATCACGTACCAGGTGCTTGAGTCGTGCCCGCGACTGTAAGATCTTGGAAAGTTCGACACGTTCGCGCGACAACTCTTTTTGCTCGCCCTTTATCTTCATTTCTTCTAGGCGGGCAAGGTGGCGCAAGCGCGTATCGAGAATGGCATCGGCTTGGATTTCGCTTAGCCTAAAGCGCTTCATCAACTTCTTCTTAGGATCGTCTTCCTTGCGGATGATGCGAATGACTTCGTTGAGGTTAAGGAAGGCGATCAATAATCCCTCCAAGATACTCAGCCGGGCAATCACGCGGTCGTAACGGAACTGCAGACGCCGCTTGACGGTGGCCGTCCTGAAATCCAACCACTCCTTCAACAGATCGCGCAGGTTATAGACATGTGGGCGACCATTGACGCCGATCATGTTCAAGTTAACCCGGTAGCTACGTTCAAGATCGGTGGTGACAAATAGATGCGACATGAGGCCTTCGATATCGACCCGGTTAGAGCGCGGCTCTATCACCAGGCGGGTGGGATTTTCGTGATCTGACTCATCGCGTAGATCCTCGACCATGGGCAGCTTTTTGGCCAGCATCTGGTTGGCGATTTGTTCCATCACGCGGTTACTGGGCGCTTGATAGGGCAATGCGGTGACAACGATGTCGCCGTTCTCACGTTCCCAGCGGGCGCGCATCTTGATAGAACCGCTGCCGGTCTCATACATGGCGCGAATATCCGCGGCCGGGGTAATGATCTCGGCCTCGGTGGGATAGTCCGGGCCTTGAATGTGCTCACACAACTGTTTAATCGTCGCACTCGGTTGTTCTAGCAAGCGCACGCACGCCGCCGCCACTTCACGCATGTTGTGCGGGGGCACATCGGTGGCCATACCCACCGCGATTCCGGTGGTGCCGTTTAATAGGACGTGCGGCAACCGCGACGGTAACAGCCGCGGTTCTTCTAAGGTGCCGTCGAAATTGGGTGTCCAATCGACGGTACCTTGATCGAGTTCCGCCAAAAGCGTTTGCGCAAAACGGGTGAGGCGCGCCTCAGTGTAACGCATGGCTGCAAATGACTTGGGATCATCGATGGACCCCCAATTCCCCTGACCATCGATGAGCGGATAGCGAAAACTAAACGGCTGCGCCATCAACACCATGGCCTCGTAACAGGCGCTATCGCCGTGGGGGTGGAACTGACCGAGCACATGGCCGATGGTACGTGCCGCCTTCTTGTATTTGGCGGCAGCGCTTAAGCCCAAATCGGACATGGCATAGATGATGCGGCGTTGTACTGGTTTCAAACCATCGCCGAGATGCGGCAAGGCGCGATCGAGGATGACGTACATGGAGTAATCCAGGTACGCCTGCTCGGTGAACTTGGCGAGCGGTAGGCGCTCGACATCCATCACCGGTGGTCTGGCGCTGACTGCCCTCGCCCTACCCCGCTTAGCCGATTTCTTTCGTGTTTTGGTCTTCCCGCTTACCTTTCTTGGCATCTATCACTTACCAGCTCAAATAATGGCGGCCTTGTCGCCCTTCTTTTCCAACCACGCGCGCCGATCGGCGGCGCGCTTCTTGGCCAACAACACATCCATAACCTTATTAGTCGTATCGCCGGGTTTAATCGTGAGTTGCACCAGGCGCCTCGTGTGGGGGTCCATGGTGGTCTCGCGCAACTGGAGGGGATTCATCTCGCCGAGACCCTTGAAGCGTTGCACATTCACCTTGCCACGAATCTTCTCGGCCACGATGCGATCGAGTACGCCCTTCTTCTCTTTTTCATCCAGCGCGTAATACACCTCTTTACCCACATCGATACGATATAGCGGCGGCATAGCGACATAGACGTGGCCCGCTTGCACCAGGGGCCGGAAGTGCTTCACGAACAACGCACATAAAAGGGTAGCGATATGCGAGCCATCGGAATCGGCATCGGCGAGGATGCAGACCTTGCCGTAGCGAAGGGCATCGAGCTTGCTCGAACCCGGATCCACCCCTAACGCTACCGCGATGTCGTGCACCTCTTGTGAGCTCAACACCTCACCGGAATCGACTTCCCAGGTATTGAGTATCTTGCCGCGCAATGGCATGACGGCTTGGAACTCTTTATTACGTGCCTGCTTGGCGGAACCGCCGGCGGAATCGCCCTCGACTAAGAAGAGCTCGGTTAGATTGAGATCCTGACTCATGCAATCGGCCAGCTTGCCGGGTAGCGCCGGACCGCCGGCCAGCTTCTTGCGCTCGACGCGTTTGCCGGCGCGCATGCGGGTTTGTGCGTTATCGATGGCGAGCGCGGCGATGGCCTCGCCATCCTTAATATGTCGATTCAGCCACAGGCTAAATGCATCCTTGGTAACCCCAGACACAAAGGTCGCCGCCTCGCGCGAAGACAATCGCTCCTTGCTTTGACCCGCGAACTGCGGCTCTTTCATTTTAACGGC
The DNA here is from genome assembly GCA_964194625.1 of Acidiferrobacterales bacterium. Taxonomy (GTDB): domain Bacteria; phylum Pseudomonadota; class Gammaproteobacteria; order Acidiferrobacterales; family SPGG2; genus SPGG2. Next base: position 2,476 of record CAXMNC010000194.1, on the reverse strand, counting down.
CAACACGTAACTGCATTGGCCCCACACATCCTCGGGCGCGAGCTTGACGCCACGCGGTAGCAGATTGCGACGCTCGCAAAACTCACGTAGCGCCTCCGTCAACCCAGTCCGGAAACCGGTAACGTGGGTACCGTCTTGGGTAGTGGGGATGAGATTTACGTAGCTCTCGACCATGGGGTCGTCATCGTCCGGCAACCAGCAAATGGCCCATTCCGCTTGTTCGTTGGCACCTTCGAAATGGCCGGTAAATGGCTCTTCGGGAATGATGTCGTAGTCACCCAATTCTTCTAGTAGGTAGTCCTGTAGCCCGCCTTCGTATTGCCATTCCTCATTGTCACTTTTATTGGCCTCATGCTTGAAGATCATGTGCAGGCCGGGGCACAACACCGCCTTGGCGCGCAACACATGCTTGAGTCGCGAAATGCTGTACTTGACCGTGTCAAAGAACTTGGGGTCCGGCCAGAAGTGCACGGTGGTGCCGGTGTTGCGCTGACCGACCTTGCCGACCACCTTCAATGGCGAGGTCTTCTGGCCATCGGCGAAGGTCATCTTGTGTTGCTTACCGCCGCGACGGACCAGGACTTCCAGGCGTTTGGAAAGCCCGTTGGTGACAGATACACCCACCCCGTGCAAGCCGCCAGAGAAGGTGTAGTTTTTGTTCGAGAACTTACCGCCGGCATGAAGCCGCGTCATGATGACTTCGACGCCGGAGACCTTCTCGCCTTTGTGCTTATCGACCGGAATGCCGCGACCGTTGTCCTCCACCGACATCGAGCCATCCTTATATAGGATAACTTCGATACGATCGGCGAAACCGGCGATGGCCTCGTCGACACTGTTGTCGATGACTTCCTGGGCGATGTGATTGGGGCGCTCGGTTTGGGTGTACATGCCCGGGCGCCGGCGTACCGGCTCGAGACCCGTTAAGACCTCAATGGCAGAAGAGTCGTAGGCAGATGTCATTGGCTATGAGTGTAGTGCACACACCACGGCGCACCGCCTTGGCTGGGGGTGGTCATATCGAAGGGGGTGAGCAAGTATGCCTGACGGAGCAAGCACCTTGACTTGGGTTAAGCTCGACAACCTGCTACTGCTCATTCATTCCGTGTAGCACGTGCCATCGCACGTTACACGAATTATACAGTAGATCAATAAATTACACTACGTGAGATCTTGTGCGAGCGAGTTCCTAACGTCATCACCGATGGGATCGATTTTGTAATTGTAGGTGTCGTGCTCGATACCGACACCGGCAGCCGTACTCTGCTTTATTACTTCTTCGCCGTTAGCTTGTATAAACCATAACCAATAAGCCCACCAATAATCGGCGCCGCGATGAATACCCAGACATGATTCAGCGCCGTCCCTCCTTGCAGGATCGCTGGCCCGATGCTTCGAGCAGGATTCAAGGATGAATCACCCAGCGGTACGCCGATGAGGTGGGCAACAAAAAGATACCCGCCTATAGCTAAACCGGCTGCTTGGGGTTGAGCCTGCGGAGAAGTGGCATTGAAAATTACGAAAAGGAACAAAGCCGTTAGAACGACTTCGATGCCGAACGCGGCGCCGACAGAGAGAAAGGGTGGGACGTCGTTTGCGCCTAAGCCATGGGTAGCACGTGAGTAGTCGGCCACGCCTGCCGACGCGTCACCAGTCACCCCCGTAACGATAGCGAGGAGCACCAAGCTCGCCAAGATTCCGCCAACAACCTGCGCAACGATATAGCCAATCCCATTTTGTACATTGATTTTCCTCGCCACCAACATGGCGATGGTTACTGCTGGATTGACGTGGCAACCCGAAATGTGACCGATACTGTAAACCAGGACCATGAGCGTGAAACCAAGCGCGAAGGCGATCGCCAGAATGCCCATACCCCCGTCGGGCCCTAGTGTAAGAGTCCGACCACCCCGCGGCGAACGAGTTTCGGCAGCAGACAGGCGCCAGATCTTCAGCACTCGGTGGTCAACCTTGATCGCCGAGCTGGCTGCCTAAACTGGGGTCCCGTTATGAGTCAGCTTGCTTCCGTGCCAGGCGGGCTCTGATTTCTGACAGAACCACCATGGCGAATGTCACGGCGGGGTTAACTGAGATCAGGCAAGGTCGAAGCGATCAAGATTCATCACCTTGTTCCACGCAGCCACGAAGTCGCGCACGAACGCCTGCTGCGAGTCGTCACATGCGTAGACTTCCGCGATGGTTCGGAGCTCGGAGTTCGAACCGAAGGCCAGGTCCACCCTGGTGCCGGTCCACTTGAGATCACCGGTCCCGCGATCGCGTCCCTCGAACACGTGCTCGGATGTGGCGGACGCCTGCCACGTCGTGCTCATGTCGAGCAGGTTCACGAAGAAATCATGGGTCAACGTCTCGGGCCGCTCGGTGAAGACGCCGAGTTCGGACTGCCCGACGTTGGCATTCAAGACGCGCATGCCGCCGACGAGCACCGTCATCTCAGGAGCGGTCAGCGCCAGCTTAT
>CAXMNC010000193.1:0-8453 GCA_964194625.1 Acidiferrobacterales bacterium | reverse complement strand
ATAGTCTTGAATATGAGCTTGACGGCTCTGCGGAGAATTTGGCTAAACAAACAATGGCTGCCTATCCTGGATTAAAGACCTTACAGTCTGATTTATCGGTAGGTGAGGCAGTAGATCGGGCAGTTGAAGTCCTAACCAATCGGGGCATAGAGATCGTTAATTCTGACAAAGACAGTGGCATCGTAGAAGCCACTGCCACTACCTTCTGGTTCGGATTTAAGGATGATGTGGTGGTTAGAGTGAGATCCGACGGTGATGGCTCGAAGGTTGATGTGCGTTCCGTATCTCGAGTCGGTCAAAGTGATGTTGGTGCCAATGCAGCAAGAATCATGAAGTTTCTGAAAGCCTTCTAACCCAGCTGCCTTTGGAGCAGTTCGTTCACCTGTTTGGGATTGGCCTTTCCCTGGGTTTCTTTCATGACTTTTAGCCCACTATAGCTTGTTCTCTCTGCCTTAGATTGCTCGACCTGCTCAACCCGAATGTCCAGTATTGGCCGATTGCTGCCGATCGCGGACACAATTTCTCGAACAGTTGAAGGGCGGCTAATAGGCGGAAGCGGTCATTCAAAGATGGTCTGACTGAGCAAATGAATTCCTTTGACGAATGTCGGCTTCCGCCTATAACCAGCCGGTCAGATAATAGAGTTGCGGCAGGCAGCAACCGACCCAAAGCGGACATTCCCAGACTGCTTGAAACGCGATCTCGATCCACTGATTCCCAACCAGAGCCTCGCTGGAGCGTTGCCCGCCTAAACGTGACTGTTAGATGACAAATCACTTGTGTTCAATCGAACCGTCACACTGCGTGACTCATGGGCAAAGGTAGAGAAACAACAAACGGCGGCAGCAAAAGAAAGCAAAAAGTAACAACCTGAAAAGGGCATTTGATCTCAAGCGGGTTATCCATAGCCGAAATCACGACTTCGTGGTAATGTTTCATTACAATCATAGCGGTCCTATGCGAAGGACACCGCAGGAGGGTCAACGATGATAAAGAAAACAATCGCATTGGCTGTGTTTGGTGTTGCACTTGTGCTTGGCGCGGGGCCAGTATCGGCGGCTCAGTTCCTCATCGACCTGACGCATCCCCTTCCGACCTTTAAGCCTATGGCCGGCGATCCTATGAAGCCGGACACGAGTCAACCCTGGTTCGACAGCAAGCCAATTCCCACGTTTGGGCAACAAACGGTACTTTCGATTTCAGATTTCCCAACCAACTGGGGCACTTTCAAACTTGGCTTGCTGGTACTGTCCGAGCACCACGGAACGCACATGGACACGTCCGGCCACTACCTCAACAAGCCCGATACGATGGAGAAGGGGGGTATACCTCCAGAGAAACGCAAGCTCGCGCATCAGCTCGGGGCCGAGGATCTCATTGGACGGGTGGTGTTGATCGACATCAGTGGACGGGTACAGAGCGAATTGGACAAGAACGGAGGCAGACCCAACCCCGATCCAGCCGTCACCAATTTCCGCGACAAATCGGCCAATGTGGTCACCGCGGACGATATCGCAGCGGTCGCGAAGAAGCTCAAAAATGGCGTCTGGCTGGTACTCAATCTGGGATGGTCGGACTTCTATTTTCAAGGCACCGATTTCGCGAAAGACCCGTATATCAATGGTTGGAATCATCCGGGCTTGAGCAAGGCTGCACTCGACAAACTGATCGAAATCGAGGAACAAAAGAACATAAGGATCCAGGGCATCGTCACAGACAACATCGGTATCGAAACCGGGCAAAGCTCCAAAGGCGATGATGACAAGTGGACAAACTCCTGGTACGTGCATCGGCGCGGCCTGCAACGCGGCTGGAAGTTTGTCGAGAACGCAACCAACCTCGGTCAACTGGCGATGGCGAGGCGCGGCAGTTGCACCTTGATCGTGGGCGCCCCCAAGCATGTGCGTGGTACCGGTGGGCCATCGCGCGTACTGGCGATGTGCAAGAAATAACTTCTAGCGCATCATTGTTCCGAAAGTAGACGCACGCTGTGTGCAGCCGCCTCGCGTACGGCAGCGATTTCGTCATGGCGTGCGACACGTCGTAGTGTCTCAACCGCGCGAACGTCGCCTAGATAACCCAAACTCAGCGCCGCCTGTTTACGCACCTCCGCATTGGTATCAGCGAGTCGCTGTCTTAGGGGTTCCACCGTTTTTTCGTTGCCCAGACGACCGAGCACCGCCGCTGCAGTCCAGCGCACGTCAGCGGCGGGGTCGGCAAGCGAGCGCTGCAGCTTCTCGCCGGCACCGGCAAACCCCAGCACACCCAGCGAGCGTGCGGCCACGGCGCGTAACCGGAAGTCAGGATCACCGAGTCCCGCCGGGCCCGCAAGTACCGCCGCCGCCTCGCGAGAGCCCGTATAGCCTAAGCCGTAAAGCGCGATTCGGCGTTGTTGGTAAAACCCCTCGGCCAGCTTTAGGGCCATGGCGGAGCCTCGCGGAATCTCTCGCGGGCGCGTACCTTTTAGCAACACTGGCAGTGCGCGCGGCGCATCAAGTTCGGTGAGCGCACGCAATGCGACTACCTGGAAACTGAGATCACTTAGCGGTGCCAGCGGATCTGCGAGCAGTTTATCGGTCGATTGTTTCTCCAGTCGCTTCGCAATCTTCAACGAAACCTCACCGATCGGGGTCACGGCTTCCGGTCGGCCAAGCTCATGCAGACCCCGGACAGCGAAATAGCGCACGGCAGGCACATCGTCCGCTAACATATCCACCAACGTAGGGTAAGCATCACCATCACGGATGGCGCCGAGTGCGAGCACAATCTCCGTACGCAGTTGCGCGTTATTGGTCTGCGCTAGGAGCTTGGTGAGCGGCTTTGTCGCCGTGCGCGGCCGTAGTTGTCTCAGCGCTTGGACGAGCATGATACGTTCGTTATCATTGTCCGTGGCCACAAGCGCTTCTAACAAGGGTTCGCCGGCCGCCTTCGACCCTGTTTGACCAAGCGCGCGGATTGCACGCTGACGCAGGTTACGATTGCCGTCGTCTTCTACCCGTGCCGTAAGCGCGGCCACGGCAGCTTCATGCGAGAAGTTACCAAGCGCCTCGACCACACGGTTTTTTACCAGGAAAGAAGCATCTTCGCGAAGCGCCGTCAGCAGACGTGGCAATGCGCTGGTTTGGCCAAGCATTCCGAGTGCCGTGGCACAATCGCTACGTAATTCCTCTCGTGCCTCTTCAGTCAGACAGGCCGTTAACGCGGTAACGCCACGCCCATCACCCAGGCGACCGAGCGCAAGATACAGTGCCCTCCGAACGTGCGGGTTTTCCTCCGGCTTCGCGAGACGCGCGAGAAGGGGCTCGACCGCCTCGCGCTGGCCGCGAAACCCTAAAGATTCCGCCGCCGTGCGGCGTGTTTCCGGCCACTCTAAGTCCAGCGCTTTCACCAGCGCATCAAAAGGAATCGCAGCGTGCTCCCAGCCGTTGGCCTGTGCTCGCGCTGCACTGAGCACAATTGCCACCGACAACAGCGCATTCACAACTACTCCAACACGCGGTATCTGCATACCCTGTAAACGCCGTATGCGCTTGCGCCGGCAAAGATCATCGTACCCGTGCTGTTTGTTAGTGCCCTTCATCGACATACCACACCCCTACTTTCTCTCGAGTATTCTGCGGAACCCGTAGCCGATCGGCATCACGCGTGCAATCCGATAGCTCGGAAAATCGCAGAAACCCTCGCCTGAATACGGTTTGCGGCCAATACATGCGGGATCAATGATGCTGTTAAGCAACTCGCGTAACATGACACATCAGTGAGATTAGCGACAGACTTTGCGAGTGACCTCCTGGTCTCTCATCAGGTGGTCGCCAGATCTTAAGCCAACGGTATTCTCAAAAACTCAACACCTTGCGTGCGCGTGTGTCATAAACGGACTAGGCACTGTGTCGAAAATGTGCCCAGAAGATACCGCTCGCCAAAAGCGCCGCTGCTGTCCGGACATGGTTCCAGGCCGTCCAAGTGGCGACGTAGTCGGCCCAAACGTTCTCGGCGGCGGGGTCCGGTCGGTTTAAGTGATGCCAGCGACTGGTTCAGCGTGGTTGGTGTAGTACGCGTAATAAGGTGTTCAAATACTGTTAAATGCGCAACACTCTTTCCCGGGCATCTGGGGTCTCCCCAAATGCCTGATTGTGTAAACCATGTGACCGGAATAATCTGTAAGCTATCTGTCGATAAGCACGGGACGACTCTCGGCCCGTCCTTCGCTATTAGGGTCAAACTGCCGTCCGAAGGCCCGCTATCTGGACAACAAGATCGCTTCTGCGACCGACCGCGTCTGCGTGTTGGCCACCGTCGCTACTCTTCCTAAACTAGGACCGCGGCGGCATTTTTTCGAAGTTCGAGACCTCTTCAGAAGTAATATCCCAATCGTGTCGTCTGCTCGTAAAAAGCACGATTTGGGGCGAAAACCAGCTGTGGTCATCGAGGCAGCCCACCTGAATCGACACAAGATTTGGTTTTCCACTGTTGCGCCCGTACAGTCGGCTGCCGCATTGGGGACAAAAATAGCGAGTCATCTCGTTACCGCTGTCGGCGATGACGGTATACCCGGTTGCCTCTCCTTGGATGGTCACGGCCTTCTCGTCGAAATAGGCATTGGAGGTATGGCCGGCACCACTCGTTTTCTGGCAATCGAGGCAATGGCATTGCACCATCATTTTGGGCTTCTCACTCAGGGTCAGCGTGATGGCACCGCATCGGCAGCTACCAGTGGCAAATGGAGGTTCAGACACTTGGTGTGCTCCCTAGTAAGGACTTGTCCGGCGCATTCTTGCATTACTCCATGGAGAATTCACGAACAGTACTGCGAGCCGCGCTCTTACGCGTTCTCTGTCGACGCCCCGGAACGGTACTCGGCTGGCGCAACGCCAAAGAATTCACTGAAAGCATGGCTGAAATTGCTCCGACTGGAGTAACCCATGCGTGCTGCAATCGTCTTGATGGGATCTTTCGTTTGTTTCAACAACCGGGCTGCGCCTCTGAGACGAATCTCTCTCACGAAGTCCATGGGCGATCTGCCAAATGCCTGACGGAATCGCTCGGAGAACGTCGTGCGGCTCATCGAGCACTTTTCGGCGAGTAGATCCAAGGTGTAGTGATTCCCTGGCTTTTCGATGATCTCGTCAATCATGTTGCTCAGCCGAGGATCCTCCAGAGCGGCAAGCCATTCGATAGCGCAGTCGTAGCCCGCCTGTCTGCGCAGCAACTCGATGAAGCATTGCTGGAACAATGCGCTCAACATAGCGTCCGTTCCCGGGCGCGGCGCCGCCATCTCCCGAACGATTTCCTCGAACGAACGCGATAACGGGTCGTCAGAGCTCGCCTGGATAATGATCGGGGCGGGCAGATAGTCGAAAAAATCGTTGAGATACCGATAAGTCACATCGACAGTACCGCATAACATCACCACCCCGCCGTCCACTTCGTCAGGATTTTTTCCGACCGCGGCCAGTCCCAGGGCCGCTGGCTGGCACTTGCGTACGAAATTCGGAATTTGCCCCGGCTCGCTCATTCCCGCTACCTCGTGAAGCGAGCCCGTCGGCGCGACGATCGCAGTTCTCTGGCGTAGAGGAAACTCGGAGAAATCCGGAAAAAAAAGGGTGCCGTGCCCAGCTACCACGTAATGAACGGTGGCCTCATCCCGGGGGCCAAGCATAAGCCGTTCCCCCTGTCCGACGCTACATACCGCAAACGGTCGGACTGTAATCTGGAGGTTCTCACAAAGCTTGTCCAACGAAAGCACTGGATTCTCTGGCTGATGGCCCGGCGTCAGTATATCTCATACTCCGGACGGATCCGCACACATCCCGAACCCATTCGCACGCGGGGCTCACTAATCTCCCACCCAGAGCACCCGCATACGGTTAGAGCACGGGAAGGCGAGGGAAATGAATGCAGGAACCATGGTTGTACCCAAATTCGTCAACCAGCACGACGCCGGATTGTTCAGAGTGAATAGCGACCGATTGCCACGAAAACTCGCCGCGATTCTCTACGCCGACGTTGCCGGCTATAGCCGGCTTACCGGCGAGGATGAGGATGCCACTCACCACTGTGTGACCGCCTACCTGGACGTCATCTCCGACATGGTCGCGAGGCATCGTGGCGAGGTCAAACACTACGCTGGGGACGCCGTGCTGGCCCAGTTCTCCGCAGTGGTCGACGCCATCTCCTGCGCGGTCGCCGTGCAAGAGGAGCTCCGGCATCGCAACCGCGACCTGCCGTGCCAGCGCAAGGTCGAGTTTCGAATCGGTGTCAACCTGGGCGATGTAATCGAAGACCGCGGGGACATCTACGGTGACGGCGTGAACATAGCCGCCCGCCTGGAGAGTTTGGCCGAGCCCGGCGGAATCTGCATCTCCGGCACCGCGCACGACGCCATCGGCAGCAAGACTGCAGTCGGATACAAGTTCATGGGCGAGCAAAAGGTCAAGAACATCGCCAATTCGATACGCGCTTATCAGGTAGTGCTGGATATATCCGACCAGGGGTCCCCGGCGCAGGCGCCTCAGGAGATGGCCGAAAGGACACTCCCAACACTGCCCGACAAGCCGTCTATCGCGGTGCTCCCGTTCACCAACATGAGCGGTGATCTGGAACAGGACTATTTCGCGGACGGTATCACCGAGGACATCATCACCGAGCTGTCGCGTTATCCGAATCTTTTCGTGATCGCGCGCAATTCCTCGTTTACCTACAAGGGCGAGTCGGTTCGTCTGCAGTCGGTCGGCGAGGAGCTCGGCGTCCACTACGTGGTTGAAGGCAGCATCCGCAAGGCCGGCAACCGGGTACGGGTGACCGTGCAGCTGATCGAGGCCGCCACGGAGAACCACATATGGGCCGAGCGTTACGACCGCGAGCTGACCGATATTTTCGAGATTCAGGACGAACTCACCCAGGCGATCGTCGGTGCATTGCCGGCACGGCTGGAAGCGGCCAACATCGAACGGATCAAACGCAAGCCACCACAGGAAATGGCGGCATACGACTACGTGCTGCGCAGCAAGATCCTGCATCACGTGGGTACGCCGGAGGCGAATACCGAGGCGCTCGAGTCCCTCGAGAAGGCGATCGAGCTCGATCCCGAGTATGCGCAAGCTTACGCCTGGAAGGCGTGCACGCTGCGACAAGCAGTGCTTCGCGAGTTCACCGATGAGCCGGAAGTTGCCGGTGCCCAGCGGATAGAGAATGCCAAGAAGGCTCTCGCCCTGGATCAGAACGACATGGAGTGCCTGCGCATCCTGTGTGAAATCAACATGGAGCAACGTGAGCTGGATCAGGCGGAGCAATTTCACAACCGCGCCTTCGCCATGAATCCGAACGACCCGCGCATGCTCGCGCAGCGCGGCGAGCTCATGACCTGGCTGGGGCGTCACACCGAAGCAATCGAGTGGCTGCACAAGGCCATGCGTCTCGACCCGCTCGGAGCGAGCAGCTTCGCACACCTGCTCGGCCGGGCCCTGCTCGCGCAGGGTCGCTATGACAAAGCGCTGCAGGCGTATCGACAGATCCTGGTTCCACGCTATATGCACCACACCGACATGGCCGCCTGTCATGCACAACTAGGAAACACGATCGAGGCGGATGCCGAGGCGGCCAAGGCGCTTCGCCTGCGACCGACCTTATCCATCGAGGAGTACCTGGCGAATCTGCCGTACCGCGAAGCTGCGGATCGGGAGCATCACCGTCAGAGCTTGCTGCAAGCGGGGTTTCCCGCATAGCGACGGCAGAGCCGGGCAGGTCCTGTCGTCGAGTTGGTTTGTTTCTTTGAGACGAGGAGAGTACGAAGATGAAAACGTTGATCAAAACCAAGCACTTATGAGGCCGTCAAACACATGACCAATTAATCCCCCACCAATAGAGGAGATCATCATGAGCAATTACGTAACGGGTATGGATCTGGACAAGCTGGAAGCTTTCCGTTCCGCAATAAAAGAGTCCCCGGTGATTCTCGGGCTTGAAGCCCGGGGCATATGGGAAGGCCATTCAGGCCGCAGTACCATCCACATAGGGCCGTATGAACTCGGTGGTGAACGTATCGACCGCGAGACTCGTCATTACACGATTCCCTATGGCGCATGGCGCGAGGTCGAGGAAGCCATCGGTTTCGAGGGGCCGACGGATCGTGCCGAGCCGGTGGAGATGGCACTGGGTGCGATCGTTGCGTGTCTGTGCAACAGCATCGCGCTTAATGCCCCGCGCAACGGCATCAAACTGGAGGGGCTGGAAATCAATGTCCGCACCGATATTGACCCCAGTGTGTTGTTCGAAGTCAAAGGACCGGAATCGCACACATCGTGCATGCCCAAGATTGTTTCCGAGGTTAAGGTCAAGGGTGACATTTCCGACGAGCAGCTAGACACGATCAAGCGACTGATAAGCTATTCGCCGGTGCATGGCATGATCGAGTACGCCAATACGGTGGAATCTAGGGTAACCCGGGCCTGATT
>CAXMNC010000192.1:0-1848 GCA_964194625.1 Acidiferrobacterales bacterium | reverse complement strand
CCGGCGATCAACGCCTACAGCTACCTCTATCGAAACGGCTAGTCACGCCCCGTATGTTTGGCCAAGTGGGTGGTCACTCTGGTAAGCCCGCCTTGGCCGGGGCGCCAAAATAGCGCTTCCGGTCGGCTTTGTGCTGGTACGGCGAGTTGCGCATACACGGAGTCGTGGCGGTTATTATTGCATCGATCGCTTCGACAGTCTCAGCAATGACGCGCTACTAAGTGATTGCTAGGCAGAAGAAGAAAAGCGGCCAATGGCCGCTTTTCTCATCCCTGCAAAAGATCAATCTATTGGGATTCTTTCACCATATGATCCACTGCCGCTTTGATCGCGTCATCGGCGAGACTGGCGTTACCGCCCTTGGCGGGCATAAAACCGGCGGTGCCCTGGTAGCCATTGATCGCATGTTGGTAGAGCGTGTCGATCCCCTGGGCGATTCGGGGTGCCCACGCGGCCTTGTCACCAAGCTTAGGCGCACCGGCAACACCCGCTACATGGCACACGGCGCAAGTCGTATCGTAGGTCGCCTTGCCATCGACAGCGGCACTCGCTACTTGGGTCGTGCCCCCGGTGCTGCCTGAATCACCGGCAACGACGAGCTGACCGACTGGGCTGATTCGTTCGACCAGCGCATCTTTCTTTGCCAGCATCTTTGCCTGCATCTCGGCTGTGTCTTCGGTCGGCACTTGCGCCGCCACCATTTGCGCTAAGACGAATAGAACAAAGGTTATCGCCACCAACACGCCGAGAAGCATGGCGAAGTTTTTGACGAAAACGCGGTCACTAATACTCACATGGGTCATGGTCATGGCTGATCAATCCTTCACAGTCACAATGATAAGTTACCGCTCGGCCGGGCGAATCTGAAATCAAGAACTGCAAGTATATCTGAAATTGCAGGCCAGCCAACAGCATTGGCTGCCCCATGGGGGCAGGCTCGAATGGATCTAGCAGCCGCTGCTACGGACTTCAGATAGACCCGTTTGGCGCTCCCGCGTATCCTTTTGTGGTCGCGCCCTTAGCTCAGCTGGATAGAGCGTTGGCCTCCGGAGCCAAAGGTCAGAGGTTCGAATCCTCTAGGGCGCGCCAAAGCAAGACAAGGATCCGTGGCGTAACGGTAGAGTCGGCGTTACAAGTACTGCCATTCGAACCTCTGACCGTCTAATAGGTCCAGAGGTTTGACCAAAATCGTCGGGAACGATTTGGAACGCCGCGCAGCGGCGCGGCCCGGAGGGCGAAGTACAAGGACGTACGGAGTAATCCTCTAGGGCGCGCCAGACCTGAACAACAACAGGAACAGGATGTGGCGACGATGACCACCTCAGGATCGAACGATATCGAAACGTGGTTGCATGGTATCGGACTCGCCGAGTACGCGACGCTGTTTCGCGAAAACGACCTTGACGTAACCCTGCTCCCGGACCTGACCAATGACGACCTTAAGGAACTTGGGATCACGTCTTTAGGTCACCGAAAACAGCTCCTCAAGGCGATCGCCAAACTCGCAACAGATAAGAAGAGCGATACGCCTGAAGCGGTTGAACCGACCGCAACCACTGAAGCCGAACGGCGCCAACTTACGGTCATGTTCTGTGATCTAGTGGGTTCAACCGCGTTGTCGGCGCAATATGACCCGGAGGACCTCAGCGACATCGTTCGCACTTACCAAGATGCGTGCGCCGGCATCATCAGTCGATACGAAGGCCATATCGCCCGCTACATGGGCGACGGCATGTTGGTGTACTTTGGTTATCCCCAAGCCCACGAAGATGATGCGGAACGCGCGCTGCGCACAGGTCTCGAAATCATCGAGCGGGTCGGTCAACTCAAGCCAAGAGACAATCTCAC
>CAXMNC010000191.1:0-2175 GCA_964194625.1 Acidiferrobacterales bacterium | reverse complement strand
GTTTCATCCGCATTGGTGTACAGAGTTCTCGCACCGTACCCGCCACCTGTGGAGAGTTGGCACATAGCATCTTGCATAGCGGGACTAACCCTAATTCGACAAAAATCAGGCGGCTTTTTGCAGGGCGTGCTCGATTTTCTCGAAGTGGTGCCTGACGGTTGGCGAGGTGCCGACATCGAGGGTGGGTTGTCCCTGAGGAGCGATGATCAAGCCGGCCCGATTCAGACAATTGAAGCGTAGCGTCTGAATAGAAACGAAGCGCCTGAGGGACCGGCGTTTGCGGTTGGAGGTCCGAGGCTCGGCGATCGTGGCCGCTTGGAAGCTCCGGGTTAAGTTGAATGCGAGGATGCTGAACACCTGCCAGGCGCTGTTGGCGTAGTAGTCATGAGTCGGGACACTCGCGAAGGCAAACCCGGTCTTCAATTCTGCATAGGCTTTCTCATGAGCACCGCGCCCACACATGAAATACCACAACGTCCGGCCGCTGACGGCTTTATTGGTGAGGATGGCGGAGTACTCGAAGTAGCCGTTGTCCGGATCGAACAGATCGAGTTGAAAGTTCTTGCGCGTCTCGTGCCCCACCCGTTTGCGATAGACGACCACGGATAGCTTGCGCTGCCACGCCTCAACCCACAGCTCGGTCACGAAGTAGCCCACCTGGTCGTCCACCGCCGAGAACCGGGTTCTTTTTGCGATGACCGATTGCAGGTCAAGCCACTGATAGAACGGCACCTTGATGGCGTACTGTGCCCCCCAGGCCTCGAGCCGATCGATCACATCGGCCCGGAAAAACGCACCATCCATGCGAAATTCCCAGATCAGATCATCGAGTTGAGTACGCTTAAGCTGCGCCACCAGCTGCTCCAGGAAGTCGATGGACGCCTTGCCATCGTGGACGTTGCCGGGACGGTTGTGAACCCGGAGGATCTGGCTGGTGTTCGCTTCATAGGCCGTGATTGGGTAGTAGCTGGGTACCTTGCGATGATGGGGATTGAAGCCTCGACGGGCGCCTTGGACAGTCAGTCCCGTCGAGACGACCGACCCATCGACATCGATAGTCAGTCGCCGTCCGGCGGATAACTGAATGCCGCGGCTCACGACGTCTTCGTTCCAAGCCAGCAGCTTGTCGACGTCATGGTCTTCAAACTTCGCCAACCATCGAGACACCGTGCGATCACTGGGCAGCCGATTCAAGCCACAGCATCTCAACACCATGGGATCCCACTGCAGGTAGCCCAGATGTCGCAACCGCCGGCCACCGGTGATGATCAGAATCACAATGGCCAATACCATGCCGACGATGCCGAAATCGCTGTTGGGTAGGTGGGGAGCGAGCAGCTGCCGCATCTCACCGCGAAGGTTCAGCTTGCAGAAGAATCGTCGGATGAACTCCAGTCCAGCGAACGAAGTCAGTCCGGAACAGTCGTATCGAAGGGTGAGATCGCCGTTGACGCGGCGGCCCAAATCTGATTTTCTAAACCTCACGAAAGGTGGCCTTTTGTTGAGTGGTGTTTGTTGGTCTGTCAACCTCAATTCTACCGCAAAACATCAGGCCCTTTTCATTTATAACATGCTACCCCACAACATTTTCTGTCGAATTAGGGTTAATTCGGATTGAATCCCGTCAGTTGATACGATTGAGAGTCCTCGCTCCTTTTCAGTGACGAGCAGCGATCCATCTGGTAGCGGTTCTATGGAGAAGATTAATGGGTCGAGACCATCGATGACCGTCTCGATTACGAAGTTGTGTTCCTCACTAGATTGCACTCCACTCGGAATGTCGATTTCTCTATCGAATCGAAATTCTGTAAAGCGCTGGCCAAGGCGTCGTTCACCGATGTAAATCGCGAGCCCTTTGATCTGCACGTCGGTGAGCACGCCCGCGAAAGCAGGTCGGCCGAATTCGGCGTGCACACCCTTTATGCTCTCTTGCAAAACAGCAACGCTATCTCCCCTGCGGAGCTCTGTACCGACCAACGCCGAACCCTTTTCAGTACCTTCTAATTCAGTACCGTGGCATTGCCCGCAATTGTCGGCATATGACGGCACGTAGATGTCGAGCTCGGCAAAGCTGATGAAGTACCAACCCACCCCGATGCCACCGAGCGTCAGAACGCAAACCACGATGATGAGGGTTTTCCACCAGGACATGACCTCAACCGCCGTTTTTACCAT
>CAXMNC010000190.1:0-8754 GCA_964194625.1 Acidiferrobacterales bacterium | reverse complement strand
TGAACACACTGGCGTATAACGCCGATAGTCCGCGCGACAGGCGCTCGACGGTCAGGCACCATACCAACACAAATACCGGCAACAAATAATAGAGCCCGGCTTTGATGGTCGGGGCCGGATCGGGCAGTTCAGTGATCTCCATCTCCGTGTCCAATTCCGGAAACCGGATGGCGTATTGAACGAGCGCGACATAGGCCACAATGACCAACAGCGTCGCTATCCAAACGGTGGCGCCACCGAATACGCCTTTCATCCAACCCAAGCCGTAATACACGATGGCGCTCATGACCACTAAGCCTATAAAACTGTTTAAATTCGTGTTTTGTTGAGGAATCGAGTGATATCATTGGAGTTTCGTTATAGGAGGCGGTAATGTAGTCGATTCAAAAATGAAACAACAGGTAATTGGTTACGGATTACCGGAATATCCATAGAACGGTTTATTCTATGGAATGGGCATGGAAATTTTGACATTTGTAATGTTTGGCAATACTTTATGCCCCTATAAAATATTCTTGTTCTACAGATCGAATGCAGTACAACGAAGGCCGTAACGATGTATTGCACTAAAAACTAAAGATCGGCACAACTAATCGAAGGAGATAAGTAATGAAATCAGGCATGAAAGTATCAGGCAAGCTAGCTATGGCATTACTGGTTGCTTCGTCATTTGGCACAGGATCGGCCATCGCTCAAGATACGACGTTTGTAACCATAGGAACCGGCGGTGTAACCGGCGTTTACTACCCAACCGGTGGTGCTATTTGCCGACTGGTCAACAAGGGGCGCAAGGAGCACGGTGTGCGCTGCTCGGTCGAATCAACCGGTGGTTCGGTCTACAACATCAACACGATTCGCGGTGGTGAGCTGGATATGGGCGTCGCGCAGTCAGACTGGCAGTACCATGCCTATAACGGCACGGTGAAGAAATCGTTTATTGATGCAGGTCCCTTCGAGGAACTCAGAGCGGTATTCTCGGTGCACCCTGAACCAATCAGTGTGCTCGCGCGAAAAGATGCCAATATTAAACACATTGGCGATCTGGTCGATAAGCGCGTCAACATCGGAAACCCCGGATCTGGTACCGAAGCGACTTGGAATGTTGTCTGGGGTGCGATGGGAAAAACCAATAAAGATCTTAAACTGGCGTCTCAGATGAAGTCTGCTGAAACACCCGGCGCATTATGCGATAACAAGATCGATGCGTTTTTCTGGCTGGTTGGTAATCCGGCGGCATTGAACAAGGAGGCTACCACCACCTGTGATGTTAACTTTGTTGAAGTATCGGGACCTGAGGTAGATAAACTGGTAGCCAAGTATCCATTTTATGGAACCACTGCCATTCCCGGTGGCATGTATCGTGGTAACCCGGACGATGTTCCGACTTTCGGTGTACTGGCTACTTTCGTCGCATCGACTGCCACTTCGGCCGACACCATTTATGTGGTGGTAAAAGCAGTATTCGATAATTTCGATGCATTCAAAAAGTTACACCCTGCATTTGGTCATCTGAACGAAAAAGACATGATCAGTAAGGGGATTTCCGCCCCGCTTCATGAAGGTGCGATTCGCTACTACAAGGAACGTGGCTGGATGTAGTTCGAGTAAAAGAACCTGGGGGCCCTTATGGCCCCCTTGTTTTCTTAACACAATCGAAGCAATGAATTCTGAAATTCGGGATTGAGTTAAAAAAGCAGGATAATTTCCGATGGTTACCAGGCAATAACATTGTCTGAAAGAGGAAAGACCGCAATGGTCGAGCAAACAGATAAATCCCAAGCGTCAGAAGCCGAACTGGAGGCAATGATCGCCGCCACCGATACCGGCGCCAGGAGCCCCGAAGGTAGTGTCGGCAAACTTATTGTTGGAACCGCGTTCTGCTGGTCTGTGTTTCAGCTCTGGATAGCTTCGCCTTTGCCCTATCTGGACGTTTTTTCCTCCTGGTTACCGGTACTGAATAATACCGATACCCGGTCGATTCACCTGGCATTCGCAGTCTCGTTGGCGTTTCTGGCTTACCCGGCACTTAAAAGTTCGCCTCGCGACAGAATACCGATTCAGGACTGGTTAATGGCTGCTATTGGAATTATTGTGACCATGTATTTGTCGGTTCTTGCGGTCGAACTCGGAGAAAGACCCGGACTACCGACGACAACTGATCTGGTCATTTCTGCGATAGGCATCGTGCTGGTGCTGGAAGCGGCCAGGCGTGCGTTGGGGCCACCGTTGATGGTCATCGCCGGAATATTTCTTTTATACGTATTTTTCGGCCACCTTGCGCCGGAGATTATTGCCTGGAAAGGTGCTTCTTTCGGTAAAGCCATGTCGCATATGTGGATTACCCAGGAAGGTGTTTTCGGCGTGGCGCTGGGAGTATCGGCGTCGATGGTGTTTCTGTTCGTATTGTTCGGTTCGATGCTGGAAAAAGCCGGTGCCGGTAATTATTTCATCTGGGTTGCTTTTTCTCTGCTGGGTCATATGAAAGGGGGGCCGGCAAAGGCGGCTGTAGTTTCGTCAGCCCTGACGGGTCTGGTTTCCGGTTCATCGATCGCCAACGTGGTAACCACCGGCACCTTTACCATTCCGCTGATGAAACGCGTCGGGTTTTCGGCTGAAAAAGCGGGCGCGGTAGAGGTAGCCTCGTCGACCAATGGCCAACTAACACCACCGGTGATGGGGGCGGCGGCCTTTTTGATGATTGAGTTTGTTGGCATTTCCTATATTGAAGTCATCAAGCACGCCTTTCTACCCGCCATCATCGCCTATATTGCGCTGGTTTACATCGTCCACCTGGAAGCATCGAAAGCTGGCCTGGAGGGCCTGAAAAAGACAGTTCAGAGTACCTTGTTGCGCAGTCTCACTGTCTACACCGTGGTGATACTCGGAATTATTATTCTGTCGGGTATCTGCTATTACGGCTTCGGCTGGCTAAAAGAGGTCGGTGGTGATTTCACTTTCTGGATCGCGTCCGTGATCGTGCTGGTTGCCTATGTGGCACTGGCCAAATATTCGACCCGATTTCCGGAACTGGGGCGCAGCGATACCATCAAAGAATTGCCGGTACCGGGACCGATTGTTAAAGCCGGTCTGTACTTTTTGTTGCCGGTTGCCGTTTTAATCTGGTGTTTGACGGTTGAGCGTCTTTCACCTGGATTGTCCGCATTTTATGCCACTATATTCATGGCGATCGTATTACTCACGCATAAACCATTGAAGGCAATGTTTCGCGGTGAGAGCCAATTTGGCACTTATTTTCAGGAATCTCGTAGTGATTTTGTCGATGGTATGGTTTCCGGCGCCAGAAATATGATTGGTATCGGTGTTGCGACTGCCTGTGCCGGCATTATCCTGGGTACCGTCACATTAACCGGTATTGGCCTGGTGCTGGCCGAGTTTGTCGAATTCATCTCGGCTGGCAATTTGATCTTGATGCTGGTGTTTACCGCCGGTATCAGCCTGATTCTGGGGATGGGTCTGCCGACCACCGCGAACTACATCGTGGTTTCGTCGTTGATGGCGCCGGTTATAGTATCGGTGGGTGCCAGTAATGGCTTGATTGTGCCATTAATTGCGGTCCATCTCTTCGTTTTCTATTTCGGCATACTCGCGGATGATACCCCGCCGGTGGGTCTGGCGGCTTACGCTGCGGCGGCAATCTCGGGTGGAGACCCGATTAAAACCGGTGTTCAGGGATTTACCTACGACATACGTACTGGTGTGTTGCCGTTCATGTTTATCTTTAACACCGAATTGCTGATGATCGGCATCACCGGTCCGATCCATTTAATTGCCGTCGTCGGCTCTGCATTGGTAGCAATGTTGTTGTTTGCCGCGGCAACTCAAGGATATTTCGTTACCCACAGTAAAAAATGGGAAACAGCCGCATTACTGCTGATCACCTTTACGCTGTTCCGCCCGGGATTTTTCATGGATCAGATTTACGATCCACTGGTCAAGGTGGAGGCTTCTAAAATCTACGAAGTTGCCGAACAACAACCGGAAAATGGATTGTTGAGAGTTCACGTAATGGGAGAAACCCTGGAAGGTGATCTGGTCGATAAAGTGGTGATGCTGCCGGTTGGCGCGGTCGGGCCGGGTAAGGATCGTATTGAGATGTCATCGGGTCTCGAGCTGCGTGAGGAAGACGGCAAGATACTGGTCGACAATATCGTCTTTGGTAGTGCTGCCGACAAACACAAGATTGATTTTGACTGGGAAATTGTTGACGTACAGCAGAAAGCCGACACCCCGGATAAACGCTGGTTTTACATCCCGGCAATCATGTTGCTGGTGCTGGTCTGGAAGGTTCAAAGCGCGCGCAAAAATCAGGATCAACCAGCGACTGCGGAGGCCTAGCCATGTATAACAACATTTTGTTTCCGATAGACCTGGAGCATACCGCCGAGGCAGAACAGGCGCTGAAGATTGCTGTTGATGAAGCCAAAAGATCAAACGCGAAGCTTACCGTGATGACGGTAGCTACTGGTTTTGGAATGCCGATTGTCGCTTCATTCTTTGATGAGGAAACGGTTCAAAACGCGTTGAAAGAAGTTGCTCGTCATTTGAAGCAATATGTCGATGGCAATATTCCAGACGGAATCGAAACCAGTGCAATCGTGGTCGAGGGGAATCCGGCTGAGCTGATATTGAAGCAGGCAAACAGCGATGACATTGATTTGATCGTAATTGCCTCGCATAACAGCGAAATAGAGAATCTTTTACTGGGTTCCTGCGCGTCCAAAGTCGTTCGCCATTCGCAATGTAACGTTACGGTAGTTAAATAGCTGCTACCGAAACCATTCAACGCAGGTTAACAATTCAGGGGTTGTACGGTTGGTTTTGTTATTGGATCCAGCCCACCTCGCGATAATACTTAATGGCACCCCGATGCAACGGTGCAGCCAGGCCGTCGGCGTGGACCACTTCCGGCGACAGCGATGCAAAAGATGGGTGTAATCGCTTCAAGCGATCCAGGTTTTCAGATAACGTCTTGACAATAGCATAGACGGTATCCTCATCCATCTCTTCAGAAGTGATCAGTGTGGCTTTTAAACCGAAAGTCGATACCGGTGTGGGATTGGACGTGTAGGTTCCTCCCGGTATATCAATCGCCTGATAGGACGGATTTTGCAGGATGAACTGCAATATATCCGGCTCTGAAATGCTGATAAGTTCCGCGTCGCACAGTTTAACCACCTGCTGAATCGTAGAATCGGGATGCACGTTAACCCGCACGATGGCATCCACATTGCGATGGCACAATGCCATTGAATCCTGGGAGCGGGTTGTGGACATTTGTTCCACCAGTTTGAACTCCTTCTTCGACCAGCTTTTTGATGTCATGAGGGCATTCATGATCTCGCGCTGCGATGAGCCCTGGTTGCCGATATTCACGGTTTTACCCCGGAGATCCTCTAAGGAACGAATACCTGCACCATGATGGGCAATCAGCGTGAATGGGATACTATTTAAAGAGAAAAGGCTGCGCAGATTGTCGTAACTGATATCGGTATACTCAAACCGCCCGCTTTGGTGAACAGCATTCGCGTGCCTGGTGGAGTCGACGATACCGAGATCGAGAGAACCACTGCGAATATTGGTTAGATTATGCACCGCGGCATCTGCATGGCTGGCATCGCTGGCGGGCTTGACGTTGCACTCCAGACCTTCGGTTAAATTGTTAAGCATTCGGCATATAGCTCGACCCGTATGATGATCGAAACTACCGGATTGACTGGTGCCCAGGTAGATCTCAAGCGCATGGGATGTGGAAAATGTGGTAAAGAATAGCACCGCAATCAGAACGAATTGAATCGCAAACGAGAACTGGTGGGTATTCGTGAGCGCTCTGGTGGTGTTACTCTTCATCGTGTTCTCTCAACCCCGACTGGGGGGATCCTCCGTCCGAACATGAGGTATCTTTAAGCTATGTTACTCGCATGCGAACTTCATGAATAGGATTTTTTCAATGGCTATTAGATCGACAGAAATGGGAAAAATCGATTTTCCCCCTGGCCCTTTCATGCCATTAACTCGAGATTTCGCGCGTGTAAATCTTAGCCACCTGCCGCCGCCACTGGAAAGTCTTAATAATGTAAACGCTGAATTCAAAACCCATGTCTGGATCAAGCGCGAAGATTGCACCGGGCTTGCTTTCGGTGGCAATAAAAGTCGTCAACTGGAATTTTGGTACTGTACTATATCAATCTGAAATTGTCGGACACCGAGTTCGCTCGATAGGCCACGGCAAATCGGGACCCAACCAGATCAATCAAGCCGTTGCCGGCGAAGGCAACATCCGACCAGCCATTTTCTGTAGCGAGTAAGTTATCTGTCCGCGATTGTAGTACGTGATCTGTCCGGATTTAATGGCGCCATTTAGGTGGGGCGATGAACCGGACAGAATGGCGACAGGAACTAAAACAGATGAGATTTCAAGAAGCGTATGAGGGGTATCAAGCGAAGCGATTATCCCAAGAGGAAGCGGCGATGCTGTTGGGGGTATGTCCGCGGAGTTTTCGGCGATATATGAATCGATACGAGGAAGAAGGGTTGGAAGGGCTGTTGGATAGACGGCTGGACCGGGTATCGCCGCACCGGGCGGGGGTGGACGAGGTGATGACATTGGAATCTTTGTACCGAGACCGGTATATGGGTTGGAATGTGAAGCATTTTTACCGTTGGTACTGTCGCGATCATGGGGGTGGCCGCCGTTATAGCTGGGTGAAGAATCGCTTACAGGGTGCCGGATTAGTGAACAAGGGACGCGCGGTGGGAGCCCATCGTAAGCGGCGCCTAGCGGCGGCGCTGCCGGGGATGATGCTGCATCAAGATGGCAGTACTCATGAATGGGTGCCGGGTCGGATGTGGGATTTAATTGTGACCATGGACGATGCCACCAATGAGCACTATTCGATGTTTTTTGTGGACGAAGAAGGCACCCAAAGCAGTTTCATGGGGGTCGGTGAGGTGATTGAATCACGAGGCCTATTTTCGTCGCCGTATACGGATCGGGGGAGCCATTACTGGCATACGCCACAGGCGGGTGGGAAGGTCGACAAGGCCAACCTGACGCAGTTTGGCGAGGCGATGAAAGCATTGGGCATTCAGATGATTGCGGCGTATTCGCCCGAAGCCCGGGGCCGATCGGAGCGGGCCTTTGGCACCCACCAGGGACGACTCCCCAAGGAACTGGCGGCCAAGGGGATCACGGATAGGGACCAGGCCAATGCGTATATCAAAAAACATTATTTGCCGGCGTTTAACCAGGAGTTCTCTCACCCGGCCAGAGAACACGGCAGTGCCTTTATGCCTTGGGTCGGGGTGGACCTCAACGACTTGTTGTGTGAACGTTATGAGCGCACTGTGGGCAATGACAACTGCGTCAAGTTCGAGGGTTTGATCTTACAGATCCCCCAAGACGTGCATCGTTACCATTATGTAAAAACCAGGGTCACCGTCCTTCGGCATATGGATAACACCTTATCGGTATTTCATGGTCCGAGACGATTGGCTCGTTATGACTTACTCGGGCAGATCATTGATAGTAAAGAAAACAGAGAGGCTGCGTAACTCCGCTTCGCAACATCCCATCGATGACTTTATACTGGTTATGTCAAACAACAGGCTTCACCAATTCTTGTTGTCATCGGTGATATCAAAAGCGGACACATTACGTGCTATAAATCCGGACGGAACTATTTACTTCTAACACTGAAGACGATGCGAACTCCAAAAAAACCGCCACCCTGTGGCGCCCCGAAAAACCTCGATGAGTTGCGTAGCCTCCTGAGCGAATTGCAGTCCGGCGCGGGACCGCTGCGACTCGGTTCCCGCTCGTTTCAAACCTTGGCGGGATTGGTCGATGCGCCGCGGCAGACGGCGGTCTATTCAATCTCGGAACTCGCCAGCGCGCACAACGTTAACGCCTCAACGCTAACCCGCCTCGCGAAACGCCTCGGATTCCATGGCTTTAGCGATTTTCAGGGCGTATTTCGCCGGCACATTGCCGCCGGATCCGATTTTTACAGCCGGCGCGCCGGCGAACTGCTGCGGGGCGGAGTTACGGACAGCGAAAGCATCGCGCTGTTAAGCAAGATCGCGCAGGACGAAAGCGCCAATATCGCCGCGATGATCGATAGTATCGACCCGGCGCGACTCGAGGCCACGGTCCGCATGATTGCACAGGGCCGTGCCATTCGCGTGCACGGACTGCGCCAGTTCCATTCGATCGCGTGCGGCATCGCGTATACGTTGGGCATGATTCGCAATGACGTGGCGCTGCTGGGCGATCCCGGGCACGGCGTGGCCCATGCACTGGCTCAACTCGAGGCCGGTGATGTATTAATTGTGATGGGATCAACGCCGTACACACGCGCCACGGTCGATGCCTGCGAAATTGCGGCCGCCCATGGCATGCGTATAATCGCGCTCACGGATTCGTACGCATCGCCGTTCGCAAAATACGCCGAGCAAGTGTTTATTACGCCTACCGGCGGCGTTTTTTTCGGTAACAGCACCGCCGCGTGCCTTATTTTTGCGGAAGGCCTCATGGCGCTCGTCGCGAGGACGCTGGGGCAGCATTCCGTACAGGCCTTAAAGCGGCGCGAAGCGTTAATCGATCAATTGGGCGTGGCGGTGCCGAGCCCGGACAAACCCAGCACCACATAAAGGCCGTATCATCGGCCGATGTGCGATCGCCACGCTAGTTTGGTGGAATTTGCCATTGATCGCTCACTCGCTATTATGGTGCGC
>CAXMNC010000189.1:0-3642 GCA_964194625.1 Acidiferrobacterales bacterium | reverse complement strand
AGCGGATAGCTATGCCTGCCGGCTGTCTGGACGAAGATCCTGGGGTTCGTCCAACTGCGCACATCTTCGCCCCGTCGAAGGCGCCGTGGCATACCATTGGAGACAATCTGCAGCAATTCGAGGCCTATCCGGAGCCGGATGATGGTCCGGTTGTAGAACGCCCCGGGCACGGAAAGGGCAAAGTCGGCGTACTGCGGGGCAGTTGTCTTTGTGGTGATGTCGCCTATGAGGTGAGGACACCAATGAAGTTTGTGCACAACTGCCATTGCTCACGCTGTCGAAAAGCACGCGCGGCCGCATATGCGACCAACGGTTTTACTGCAATAGACGGCGTGGTGTTCGTGCGCGGTGAGAACAAGCTGAAAACGTACAAACTGCCGTCAGCGCGATTCTTCACTCAGAGGTTCTGCATTCGCTGCGGCTCGGGTATGCCGCGACTGGACGCGGATCGCGACATCGCGATTATCCCCTTCGGATCGCTGGATGACGATCCGGGCCGTGGTGCTGACGATCACATCTTCACTGGATCTATGGCACCCTGGTACACGATCACGGACGATTTGCCGTGTTTCAAAGAAGTCCCCGGATAGCTCTATATCTGGCGCGGTTTCCAACCAAGCCGAACAAAGCAGCAGAAAACCGCGCTGGTCACGACCACGGACGACGGCAGTCAAAAATTGCCAAACCTAACACCCGTCCAATATCCCAAACTCCCCTCCCGAACTGATGTCTTAGTCTCCGGGGAATCTGCTGGTAGAATTCTGTAAGGGTGATACCACGATTTCTCGACAAAATACCGCCGGATTTGAGGAGGAGCGCCATGTCCGATCGCCGTCGATTTCTCAAGGGATTAACGTCAATTCCACTCGCGACCGTCCTCGCTAATCCCCGTCTAGCCGCCGCAGTTTCTGCGGGTTCACTGGAGGTCGAGGCGAAGCTCGCGGACGGGCGGACCGTCAAGGCTGCGCTCGCCCAGCCTCAGGGCCAGGCCAAGGGAAGCATCCTACTGGTGCATGAGTGGTGGGGACTCGTCTAGTAGCGGCGATGCCGGCAGGAAATGCGGATTTCCAATTGGGTGATTGAAGGTGGTGCGGATACTGGTATGGGGTAATTCCTCAGGTGGTAGACGGTGTTCTTGCTAGCTTTCGAGGTCCGCCCGCGACCAACGTATTGCAGTCACTTCCTTACTGGCTTGATGTGAGGCAACTCAAGCGCTGGATTACGATATCCGAGGGTGTCACTGTAGTTGACCGGTGCATTGGACCCGCAAGCCAGCGCATCCCTGCTTCGTACACTAATGTGTCGTTCCCGCGTCTAGTCGGGCAGACCGGCGTTTCTCAAGTCCTCGAGAAAGATGTTCAGCTGATTCCGATGTTTGAAGGGCAACGTGTTGACGACTCGTAACCGATTGAAGCCGGGACTCAGAACGTCCACCTGGTCGATCTCCCATTCGGCATCATCTTGCCGACCGAGTCGAACGTAGCTGGCTGCCAGGAACAAGTGTGGCATCAGCGCGCTCTCATTGCGCTCAATTGCCTCTTCCAAACGATTTGCTGCTTCACTGTATCGGCCGGACCAGTAGTAAGCTTGTCCCAGATTGTAGGGGTACTGGAAGGTGTAGTACGGATTCAACTGCATTCCTTTCTGGATCAGTCGAATGGCCTCCTCGGAGCGGCCGAGATAGTTGTTGATGAATGCGAGCAATCCGTAGCCATCGGCATAGTTCGGTGCGAGTGCTACGGCGTGTTCCAATGCCGTAAGTGCTTCCTCGTACCTTTTTTTGTACAAGTAAACGTAACCGAGCGCCCAGTAGGCTTGTGGCGATGACCTGTCAAGAGCGACGGCTTTCTGCACAAGCTCCAGTGCGCGATCTAGAACCTGGCCCGGCGAATCCGTCCAACCACGGAGATAGTCGAAAATGAGTGATACCGCGAGCGCTCCGTAGGCTCTGGCAAACTCCGGGTCGAGCTCGATCGCGCGCCGGTATGTGTCCTGCGCCAGCGCGTTGTCCTCCTTTGTCCGACGATTCTCGTACTGCCGACCGCGAAGGAGAAGGTCGTAGGCCTCGAAGTTTCCGATGGTTCCACGAGCCAGTTGGTCCTTTTCGTCTCCTGCCAGTTTAACCGACAACGCAGTCACGATTTTGCGGGTAACGTCATCCTGGACGGCAAACACTTCAGCCAGTTTCCGATCATAACGCTCGGCCCACAAATGATAACCGTTGGTGGCATCAATGAGCTGTGCCGTAATCCGTACTCGATCGCTCGATTTGCGTACGCTTCCCTCCAAGACATAACGTACACCGAGCTCTTTACCTACGTCCTGTGCCGTTACCGCCCGGTCCTTGTAAGTGAACGAGGAGTTACGGGCGATAACGAGTAGATTCGATAGCCGGGAAAGCTCGGTGACGATGTCCTCGCTGATGCCGTCGGCGAAATATTCCTGCTGCGGGTCACCACTCAGGTTGTCAAAGGGCAAGACGGCTATCGAGGGTTTGTCAGCGAGAGGAAAAGCCTTTCGATCTGCTGACGTCGGCTCTTGCCCCGGCAGCCAGGCGTTCCAATATCCGAACGTCGTGACTCCGGCAATTATCAAAAGCGCTATCGTCGCTGAAAGAACCAGCCGTCTACGATCTGAAGCTGTGAAGCGCCTGGATGTCGCCTGGGGTTGTGGCAACACGGCATCCGGCCTCAATCGTGCATGATACGCGCGTACCGGCTCGGCAATATTCTTAACCTGCTGCTCACCCATGAACTCGTACTCGAGCGGCAGCTTCTTGCCCACGGCCGTACGCACCGCCTCAGAGATACAAACCCCGCCCGGCTCGGAAAGGCTCTCCAGGCGTGCGGCTACGTTCACCCCATCACCGTATATATCGTCCCGATCGACAATGATCTCACCGAGATTCACACCGATGCGAAACTGGACTTTGCGCTCGTCCGGAAGCTCTTGATTTCTCGCGCCAAGCTCTCGTTGGATCTTCGCCGCGCTCGCCAGTGCGTCAGTGACAGTCGGAAATTCAGCCAGTACGGCGTCGCCGGCGTAGTGAACGACAGTACCGCCGTAGGTCTCGATGGTTTGGGAGAGAGCGTCAAGGTAGGTACTCAAGAGCCGATGGGTGCCTTCCTCGTCCTCACCGGTCAGTCGGCTGTATCCGGCGACGTCGGCGTATAGAATGGCAGCGAGCTTTCGCGGCAGGCGGTCCATATCTCCTCATCCGGAGACGTGAGCGATGCCATGCTACTCCAACCCTTCATCCTCCGCTATCCTGCCCGCTCCTCCTGAATGCCCATTCCGAACTGATGCGTGAGTCTCCGTGCATTCTGCTGGTAGAATTCTGTAAGGGTCATACCTCAATTTCTCAGCAAAACTCCGCGGAGTTTCAGGAGGAACGCCATGTCCGATCGCCGTCGATTTCTGAAGGGATTAACGTCGCTGCCACTCGTCACCGTCCTCGCCAATCCCTGTCTAGCCGCCGCAGTTTCCGCGCGATTACAGGAGGTCGAGGCCAAGCTCTCCGATGGTGGGACCGTCAAGGCCGCCTTGGCTGAGCCAGAAGGCCAAGCCACCGGCGCGATCCTACTGGTCCATGAGTGGTGGGGGCTCGTTTAGGAGCGACGAAGCCGGCAGAATATGCGGCTT
>CAXMNC010000188.1:0-13715 GCA_964194625.1 Acidiferrobacterales bacterium | reverse complement strand
GGCGACGCTTATGAAACAGGGACGCGTGCAATGGGTAATCGTTGGTGCCGATCGCATCGCCGCCAACGGCGATGTCGCCAACAAGATTGGTACCTATGCAGCCGCCCTGGCGGCACGCCACCATGGCATCAAGTTCATGGTGGTGGCGCCTACCAGTACGGTCGACATGTCTACCGCCAGCGGTGCCGACATCCCCATTGAGAGTCGGGGTGAGGATGAAGTGCTCGCTTTTGCTGGACAACGCACCGCCCCTGAAGGTGCGCGTGCGTGGAATCCCGCCTTTGATGTCACCCCCGCGACACTTATCGACGCCATTGTTACTGAGAAGGGCGTCGTTCTGAACCCCAATCGTGACAAGCTGGCGGCGTCGTTGAAGTCATAGTTTCGGGGAAACCCGGGCTTGATCACCGCGTTTGCATCACCCGATCGGGATGCATGAACATGCTCGTCTGTGGTAAAATTTGTCGTTTTTCAGCTGCTGGAAGTGACTCCCGAGGCCTACAATAAAGCCTTCCAAATCAGTAGCTTACGCACGTATTGCGGAATTCTTGGTGGCGAAACTAAATCGATCTCCACGGGCATCGAAAGGCGGCGCTTGTTGGCTAGCGTGGGCATGATTACGGGCAGCTCGAAGTGCGGCGCCAGCTAGTGTAAGGGAAATATGGACTCGTTCGCGAAAGAGACAATCCCGGTAAACCTGGAAGACGAGATGCGTCAGTCCTATCTGGACTACGCAATGAGCGTCATCGTCGGGCGTGCGCTCCCCGATGTGCGCGACGGCATGAAGCCGGTGCATCGGCGTATTCTTTTCGCCATGCACGAGGGCAATAACGTGTGGAACCGGCCGTACGTCAAGTGCGCGCGCATCGTTGGCGACGTCCTCGGTAAATATCATCCGCATGGTGATAGTGCGACGTACGACGCGCTGGTGCGTATGGCGCAGGATTTTTCTATGCGTCACCCGCTGATCGATGGACAGGGCAACTTCGGGTCTATCGATGGCGATCCACCGGCGGCCTACCGTTATACCGAGTGCCGCATGACGCGGCTCACGTCTGAGATTCTTGCCGACCTTGAAAAGGACACAGTCGACTTTGTTCCCAACTACGACGGCCGCGAGAAGGAGCCGGTCGTTTTACCGACTCGGTTGCCAAATCTGTTGGTCAATGGTTCGTCGGGAATCGCGGTGGGCATGGCAACCAACGTACCGCCCCACAATCTCACTGAAGTTATCAATGCTTGTATTGCGCTGATTGATGATGACGAGATCGGCGTTGAAGGATTAATGACGCATATACCGGGGCCAGATTTTCCCACTGCCGGCATGATTCACGGGGTTGATGGTATTCGCGAGGCCTACAAGACCGGGCGTGGCAAGATCTATGTGCGGGCACGAGCCGGTTTCGAAACGGACAAGAAAACCAATCGTCAGAAGATCATTGTTACCGAGCTACCGTACCAGGTTAATAAGGCACGTTTGCTCGAGCGCATCGCCCAGCTCGTGAAACAAGGCAAGCTCGAAGGTATTAGTGAGCTCCGGGATGAGTCTGATAGATCGGGTATGCGCATGGTGATCGAGCTACGGCGCGGTGAAAATGCCGATGTGATCTTGAATAACCTCTACTCGCACACGGCGATGCAGAGCGTCTTCGGCATCAACATTGTGGCGTTGGATGGTGGTCAACCACGCCTGATGAATCTTAAGGGCTTGCTCGATGCATTCCTTCGCCACCGGCGTGGCGTGGTTACCCGACGCACCCTCTTCGATCTGCGAAAGTCGCGTGAGCGGGCGCATGTCCTCGAAGGACTGGCCGTCGCGCTTGAGAACATTGATGAAATAGTCGCCTTGATTAAGGCGGCGAAAGATCCGGCCCAGGCCAAGGCCGGACTCATGAAGCGTACTTGGACGGCGAGCGTGGTGGCGAAGATGCTAGCGGGGGCCGAAAGCGATATTTCCCGACCCGAGGGTTTGGATGCGATCTACGGTCTCGGCAAGAAAGGGTATCGACTGTCCGACACTCAGGCGCAAGCCATCCTCGATCTTCGCTTGCATCGTTTGACGGGTCTGGAACAAGAAAAGCTTCGTCAGGAATATCGTGACCTCCTGGAGACGATTACGGGCCTGCTAGAGGTGCTCGAGAACCCCGAGCGACTCATGCAAGTAATACGCGATGAAATAATCGCGGTACGCGATCAGTACGGTAATGATCGTCGCACCGAAATCATCAAGACCCGCGTTGATCTGACAGAAGAGGACTTGATCGCGGAAGAAGACTTGGTGGTAACCCTGTCGCATGCGGGTTACATAAAGGCGCAACCGCTGTCTGACTATCGTGCGCAGCATCGTGGCGGCCGCGGTAAGACTGCAACGCGTGTGAAGGACGAAGATTTCGTCGACCGACTCTACGTCGCCAATACGCATGACACTATTCTGTGCTTCTCCAGTCTTGGAAAAATCTATTGGCTGAAGGTTCATCAGATACCACAAGCTCGTCGCGGCGCCCGCGGCAAGCCCATCGTCAATCTCTTGCGGTTGGAACAAAACGAACAAGTAAATGCAATATTGCCGATTCGTGATATTGAACAAGGCAAATATATTTTGATGGCGACGTCAAACGGCACCGTCAAGAAGACCGCCTTATCGGAGTTCTCGAGACCGCGTCCGAGCGGGATCATCGCTATCGAACTGGCACGCGGTAACCGCCTCGTTGGTGTCGGTCTAACCACTGGGAAGTGCGATATCTTGCTTTTCAGTGATGCCGGCAAAGTTGTACGGTTTGATGAGAGCGAGGCGCGACCCTTGGGCCGCACCGCCAAAGGGGTGCGCGGTATTACCCTAAAGAAAGGTCATGCGGTGATCTCCACGATCATTGCCTGTGAGGACGTTGGTGATGCCACCGTGTTGACGGCAACCAAGAACGGTTTTGGTAAGCGTTCTCTGTTGACCGACTACCCGCGCCACAAACGCGGCGGCCAGGGCGTTATTTCCATTCAAGTTAGTAAGCGAAACGGGCGCGCGGTGGGGGCATGCCTCGTGACCGGCGAGGACGAAGTCATGCTGATAACCAAGGCGGGTAAGCTAATTCGTACGCGTACACGGGAGATCTCTATCGTTGGAAGAAACACCCAAGGCGTTCATCTCATCGACTTGAGTGAGAATGAAAGTCTGGCTAGACTGGAAAAGGTCGCCGAATCACCTAATGGCGGCAATATCGACTGATCCGGGTATAGTCGTAATTCCATGGCAAGGGTATTCAACTTTGGTGCCGGGCCTGCCATGTTGCCAACGGAAGTGCTCGAGAAGGTACGGGTTGAATTAACCGATCTGAACGGCACTGGCATGTCGGCCATGGAGATGGCCCACCGCGGTAGCGGCTTCAAACCCATCGCACAACAGGCCGAGGCCGACTTGCGCGAGCTCTTGGCAATTCCGCCGAACTATAAGGTTGTTTTCATGCAAGGCGGGGCGCAGGCACAGTTCGCGCTGGTGCCACTGAATCTGCTGGGATCCTGTACGCAGGCCGATTATATAAACACAGGCCACTGGTCGAAGCGCGCGATTGCGGAGGCCGCGCGCTATTGTACCGTGAATGTCGCCGCCAGCTCTGAAGACAGCAACTTCACGACTGTCCCACCGCAGTCGGAATGGCAGTTAAGCGAGCAAGCGGCCTACGTCCATTACACACCCAACGAGACCATTGGCGGCGTGGAATTTCCGTGGATTCCGGATACCGGGGACACACTGCTAGTCACCGACATGACGTCGACGATATTGGCGCGTCCGCTCGATGTCTCACGTTTCGGCGTCATCTACGCCGGAGCCCAAAAAAATATAGGCCCGGCTGGGATCACCGTTGTTATCGTGCGTGAAGACTTGCTGGGTCGTGCGCGCACAGAGGTGCCGAGTGTCTTCAATTACAAGCTGCAAGCCGAAGATAACTCGATGTATAACACCCCCGCTACCTTCGCTTGGTATGTGTCTGGGCTGGTCTTGAAGTGGCTGAAAGACAAGGGCGGTCTTGCTGCCATCGCCGAGATTAATGAACGCAAGGCCTCCAAGGTCTACGCGTGTATCGACGAATCGGGTGGGTTCTACCGCAACCCGGTTGCGCTCGATTGTCGTTCGAAGAGCAACATTCCATTTGCGCTGGTCGATAGTGCGCTCGATGCGACATTCCTCGAGCAGTCCCAGGCAGCGGGATTGGCCCAGCTCCAAGGCCATCGCTCAGTGGGCGGCATGCGGGCCAGTATCTATAACGCGATGCCGGAGGAGGGCGTGGACACCTTGGTTCAGTTCATGCGCCATTTTTGCGAGAAACATGGTTAAATGACTCATTAGGTAATGAAGGTATTGACTGGTGAGAGGTGACCAACGACTACGCGAACTGCGTGATCGAATCGATGTATTGGATGCGCAGATTCAAGAGCTGATCAGCGAACGGGCCTGTTGCGCACAAGCGACAGCAGAAAGTAAGAGCCGTGCGCGTACCGACAACTACTACAGCCCTGAGCGTGAAGCCCAGGTCCTTCGGCGTGTGGTGGAACGAAATAAGGGCCCATTGCCGGACGAAGAAATGGCGCGGCTATTTCGCGAGGTGATGTCGGCATGTCTGGCGCTTGAATCACCGATGACAATCGCGTTTCTGGGTCCCGAGGGGACCTTCACTCAAGAGGCGGCCTTGAAGCACTTCGGTGGCTCAGTGGAAACGCTGGCGCTAGGGGCTATCGGTGAGGTCTTTCGGGAAGTTGAATCAGGTAACGCCCATTTTGGAGTCGTCCCGGTGGAAAACTCTACGGAGGGCGTGGTTAATCATACTCTCGATATGTTCATGACGTCTTCGCTAAGGATATGCGGGGAAGTGGCGTTGCGGGTTCACCACCATCTCATGGGCTTGGGCCAGGATTGCAGCAACGCAAAGCAGGTTGTTTCACATCAGCAGTCACTTGCCCAGTGCCGAGAATGGTTAGATACGAATCTGGCCGGGATCGAGCGCGTGTCGGTGAACAGCAATGCAGAGGCAGCGCGTGTAGCTAGCCAGGACCCTAATTGCGTTGCCATCGCCGGTGACTCAGCCGCGAGGATCTATAAACTAAATATTCTGGCTTCAAAGATCGAGGACAAACCCGATAACACAACTCGTTTCTTGATCATTGGTAAACATGAAACATCACCTAGCGGTGTCGATAAAACGAGTCTATTGCTGTCCGGCCAGAACAAGCCCGGGGTGCTGCACGCCCTGCTACATCCGCTAGCCCAGCACAACATCAACATGACACGCATCGAGTCGCGCCCTTCGGGTCAAACCGTTTGGGACTATGTATTTTTCGTTGACATCGACGGTCATGTGCACGATGACGCCGTACAAAAAGCGCTCACGGAGTTAAACAAAGTAGCCGACTTTGTGAAATGCTTGGGCTCTTACCCAAAAGCGGTGCTATAGCGTCATGGGTGTAGATCCATCGTCTCTTGCTGTACCTGGTGTACGCGGCCTGAGACCCTACGAACCGGGCAAGCCCATTGAGGAGCTTGAACGTGAGTATGGTATTAGGAATGCGGTCAAACTTGCGTCTAACGAAAATCCTCTCGGCCCAGGACCCAAAGCGCTTGTCGCTATTCGGGATTGGCTGCCCGAACTCGGGCGTTATCCTGATGGCAATGGATTTGTACTGAAAGGCGCCCTTGCTGATAAATTCGCTGTCGCACCCGAGCAGCTTACGCTTGGCAACGGCTCCAACGAAGTGCTCGAATTCATAGCGCGGGCATTCGTGCTGCCAGAGAATGAAGTGGTGTTCTCCGAACATGCTTTCGCCGTCTACGCATTGGTGACACAGGCAGTCGGTGCGACGGCCAGAGTCATACCGACTCGAGATTGGGGGCACGACCTTGAAGCGATGACACGTGCGATCAATCCGCGTACCCGTGTGGTGTTTATCGCCAACCCCAACAATCCGACCGGCACCTGGGTGGCGAGGCAAGAACTTGAAGAGTTTCTGCAAGCAACCCCAACTAACGCCTTAGTTGTGGTCGATGAGGCCTATTTCGAGTATGTGGACGAGCGTGACTATCCTAATACCGTTTCCTGGGTGGACCGGTATCCGAACCTAGTTGTGACCCGGACGTTTTCCAAGGTGCACGGACTCGCCGGCCTGCGGGTTGGTTTTGGTGTTTCGCGCCCGGAAATTGCCGACCTTTTAAATCGGGTGCGTGAACCGTTTAACGTAAATAGCCTAGCACTGACCGCGGCACAGGCAGCGCTGGGCGACGACGCCCATGTTAGTCAAAGCGTGGCGATGAATCGCGCTGGCATGGGGCAACTGTCGCAGGCGTTTTCTGACATGGGGCTCGCCTATATCCCGTCAGTCGGCAATTTCATTTCCGTTGACGTAGGCCGGCCCGGGGCTGAGGTTTATGGGCAGCTGTTACGCGAGGGGGTTATCGTGCGCCCCATCGCTAGCTACGGCATGCCTAATCATCTTCGTGTAACCGTAGGCCTCACGGAAGAAAATCAGCGTTTCCTCGATGCGCTTAGAAAGATCCTCTAGAGGCATCGGCAGAGCACATCGATGTCGACCCCCATGATTAAAAAATTGGCGGTTATCGGTGTTGGCCTAATTGGCGGCTCGCTTGCGCGTGTCCTGCGGGAGGGCCGGCACGTCGGTGAAGTGGTGGGATTCGGGCGCAGTCTGGGTAATCTAGAAACGGCCACAGATCTCGGCGTGATCGATCGTGCGGAAGTATCTGTGGCGGAAACCGTACGCGACGCCGATATGATTGTGGTGGCGGTGCCGGTCGGAAGTATGGAGAGTATCTTCTCGCAGCTTGCCACGAGCATGATGGATGGCGCCGTGGTTACCGATGTTGGCAGCGTCAAACGCAGTGTGGTGGCGATGGCGAGAACCGCGCTCGGTGGGCGATGTTCCGCATTTGTGCCAGGCCACCCTATTGCCGGGACTGAGCACTCGGGTGTATCTGCGTCCAAGGCGGACTTGTTTGAACATCACCGGATCATTCTTACGCCAGAAGATGATACCGATGTTGCGGCGGTGGCCCGGGTGCGCGCAATGTGGCAGGCAGCGGGCGGCGACGTGGTTTCAATGTCAGTGGCAGAGCATGATGACATTCTGGCGGTTTGCAGTCATCTGCCACACGTGTTGGCCTATGCGCTTGTTGACCTCTTAATTAGGCGAGATGATCACAAGACCACATTCGACCTTGCCGCCGGCGGTTTTCGCGACTTCACTCGCGTCGCATCGAGCGATCCCACTATGTGGCACGATATCTGTTTGGGGAATCGCGATGCGTTGATCAAAGTGTTGAAGGACTATCAGCAAAATTTGGATGACCTGCTGAGCGCTATCGACAGACGCGACGGCCAGTGGTTGATGGACACCTTCACGCGAGCCAAACGCGCCCGCGATACCTATATTAAGCCCCAGAATCAAGGGTAGTGTTACCTCAATGACCACTGATTACCTCATTGAGCCTGGCGGGCGGCTACTTGGGTGTATACGTGTGCCGGGTGACAAATCCATTTCTCATCGGGCGGTAATGCTGGGCGCGCTTGCCGACGGCGTTACGCATATCGAGGGGTTGCTCCAAGGCGAGGATGTGCTCGCTACGCTGGCCGCTTTTCGAGCGATGGGCGTCGACATCGTCGAATCGCAGCCGAGACGTTTGACCATCAGGGGTGTGGGTTTGCATGGACTAAGGCCACCCGGTCATCCCCTGGACATGGGCAACTCCGGCACGGCCATGCGGCTGATGAGTGGTATTCTGGCGGCACAGCCGTTTGATAGCGAGTTGGTGGGAGATTCAAGCCTTCACAAGCGACCCATGCGACGAGTCGTTGAACCACTGAACGCCATGGGTGCCTGCATCACGATGACCAAGGGTGGCTGCCCGCCACTGTCCATCAAGGGGGGGCAAAGGCTGCAGGGTATCGATTATGTCATGCTCGTCGCTAGCGCTCAGGTAAAGTCTGCGTTATTGCTGGCTGGTCTCTACGCAGATGGCGTGACATCGGTGACCGAGCCGGCGCCTACGCGTGATCACACGGAGCGCATGCTAAAGGGGTTCGGCTATGACTTGTCGATGGCGGACCATACGGTGCGCGTGCAGGGGGGTGGGCGACTCAAGGGCTGCGATATTCAAATCCCTAGTGATCTCTCGTCGGCTGCCTTCTTTCTGGTGGGGGCGGCGATTGCGCGGGAGTCGACGCTACAATTAGAGGGCATAGGTGTGAATCCTACGCGAAGCGGTGTCTTGACCCTATTGCAGCGTATGGGTGCGGACATCGAACTTCGCCATAGACGCGAGATTGGTGGTGAAGCAATTGCCGATATTCACGTGAGCCACAGCCGGCTGCGCGGCATCACCATTCCTGAAGATGAAGTGTCGTTGGCCATCGATGAGTTTCCCATCCTGTTTGTGGCGGCAGCCTGCGCCGACGGCGACACGGTGCTGGGTGGTGGCGGCGAGTTGCGGGTCAAAGAGAGCGATCGTATCGCGGTGATGGCGAAAGGGTTGCAGCAGTTAGGTATCACGGTCCAAGAAAGGGCCGACGGCGTGACTATTCGCGGCGGTCAGATGAGTGGCGGCGTGGTGGACACCCGCGGCGATCATCGGGTGGCGATGGCCTTCGCTATGGCCGGGCTACGCGCCGACGGGGCGCTGGCCATCCGCGACTGCGAGAACGTAGATACGTCGTTTCCCGGTTTTGTCGAAGTGGCGGCGGCGGCTGGCCTTGGGATTCAAGCCGTGAATGCCGCCTAGCGCAGGCGCACGAGTCTGCCATGGCGAAATTACGAACCAGCTCTCGTAGTCGCCGAGCTAGCCTTGCTCCGGTGGTTACCCTGGACGGTCCCGGCGGCGCTGGCAAGGGTTCGGTCGGTCAGCGGTTGGCTATCCATCTCGGCTGGCACTTTCTCGATAGTGGTGCGCTCTATCGGGTGACGGCGCTGGCGGCGCGACAGGCGGGGTGTGATTTTGGGGATATTGCTGGGCTTATCGGGCTTGCGTCTGGACTAAACGTACGCTTCGAACCGCAGGTGGGATCGGATGCACGCGTCCTACTCGATGATAAGGATATCGGCGATGTCATACGCACCGAGGAAATCGGCCGTTTGGCCTCGGAAGTGGCAGTGCTGTCGGCGGTGCGCCAGGTGTTGTTAAAAAAGCAACAAACACTGCGCCAACCACCGGGTTTGGTGGCAGATGGTCGTGACATGGGAACCGTGGTTTTCCCCGAGGCGGAACTCAAGATTTTTCTCACCGCCAGCCCTATCGCACGTGCCGAACGGCGCTATAATCAGTTGAAAGACAAGGGGTTGGATGTTAATCTTGCGCGCCTCGCGGAGGAGATTCGAGTGCGCGACGCTCGGGATGAAGAGCGCGAGGTTTCACCACTCAAGCCCGCAGACGACGCCTATATTATAGAGAGCTCGCACCTGAGTATCGCCCAGGTCGTCGAGCGCGTGTTGGGTTTATTACAGAAACAGCAGGGATGATAGCCCTGCAGGCAGCCAATTGGAGATTATGAGCGAAAGTTTTGCCGAATTATTCGAAGAAAGCTTAAAGACGATGCCGTTGCAGTCCGGGGGCTTGGTTACCGGTGAAGTCGTCCACGTCGATAATGAGGTTGTAATCGTTAACGCCGGCTTGAAATCAGAAGGTGTGATCCCCGCCGCACAGTTCAAAGATGAAAAAGGTGATGTGACGGTCAAAGTCGGCGACAAAGTGGAAGTTGTCGTCGAGCAATTCGAAGATGGTTTCGGCGAAACCCGCCTCTCCCGCGAAAAAGCCAACCGTATGAAGGCCTGGGCAGACCTTGAAAAGGCCTACGAATCACAGTCTATCGTTACCGGTGTCTTAACCGGTAAGGTCAAGGGCGGGTTCACCGTCACCATCGATACCATCCGCGCCTTTCTTCCAGGCTCCCTTGTTGATGTGCGTCCGGTACGTGATCCGAGTTACTTGGAAGGTAAAGAGCTTGAGTTCAAAGTCATTAAATTAGACCAAAAGCGCAATAATGTGGTGGTCTCTCGCCGTGCCGTGGTGGAGACGGAGATGTCTGCCGAACGTGATGCACTGCTATCCAGCCTAGAAGAGGGACAGACCGTTACCGGCGTCGTAAAAAATATTACCGACTACGGTGCATTCGTTGATCTAGGTGGGGTTGATGGATTGCTTCATATTACAGATCTTGCATGGAAGCGAGTGAAGCACCCAACCGAAGTCGTTAATGTGGGCGACGAGATCGAGGCGAAAGTATTGCGTTATGATCGTGAGCGTAATCGCGTTTCCTTAGGACTAAAGCAGCTTGGCGAAGATCCCTGGGCCGATCTGAGTCGTCGCTACCCCGAGGGCACACGACTGTTTGGCACCGTCACCAACCTAACCGAATACGGTGGTTTTGTTGAGATCGAAGAAGGGGTTGAAGGGCTTGTGCATGTGTCTGAGATGGATTGGACCAATAAGAACATCCATCCGAGTAAAGTGGCACAGGTGGGTGACGAGGTCGAAGTCATGATTCTGGACATCGATCCAGAGCGTCGGCGTATCTCACTCGGGATAAAGCAATGTCAGCCAAATCCGTGGGAGGAATTTGCCGCTACTCACAACAAAGGCGATAAGATCAAGGGTACCATCAAGTCGATCACCGACTTTGGCGTATTCGTCGGTCTCGAAGGTGGCATCGATGGTTTGATCCACCTTTCAGATCTGTCCTGGGGTCGTACCGGCGAGGAAGCAGTACGTGACTATAAGAAGGGTGAAGAGCTCGAAGCAATGATTCTAGCCGTGGATCCCGAACGCGAGCGTATTTCCTTGGGCGTTAAGCAGCTAGGAGGAGATCCGTTCTCGAACTTTGTCGCCGAACATGGCAAGGGCAGTGTTGTCACCGGTAAGATCATCAGCCTCGAGGCCAAGGGCGCCACAATCGAGCTGGCCGACGACGTAGAAGGCTATCTGCGCGCATCCGAGCTTTCGCGCGAGCGGGTAGAAGATGCGCGATCGGCGCTGAAGGAAGGTGACACGGTCGAAGCAAAGATTACGACGATAGATCGTAAGAATCGTAAGATTTCCCTCTCGGTAAAAGCCAAGGACTTGGCTGAGGAGACCGAGGCGGTGCAAGAGTATGCGCGCAAATCGAGCTCAGCAATCTCGTCGTTGGGTCAGAAGTTGAGAGAAAAGCTCAAGGGGAATTCAGAGCTTTCTTGAAAAATGCTTGGTTATTTTCTAGAGTGCATAACTAGAGCATGTAACCATGACAAAATCAGAACTCATCAGTCAGTTAGCCGCCAAACAGCCGCAGCTGGACTATAGGGACGTTGAGCTGGCGGTAAAGGAATTGCTAGCACAGATGAGTGCCTCCCTAGCGTCTGGGGATCGTATCGAAGTTCGTGGTTTCGGGAGCTTTTCGCTGCATTATCGCGCGCCGCGTGTCGGCCGAAATCCCAAAACTGGTGCCTCAGTGGCGGTCTCGGATAAGTACGTACCCCACTTCAAGCCGGGCAAGGAACTGCGCGAGCGTGTTAACGGTTCGGGCGATACTGGATAAAGATTCTTTAGGTCCGGGACAGACAAAAAAACGGCATTGGTAGCCCCAGTGCCGTTTTTTTTGGGCCCAAATCCTAGCCCACCCACCGGTTACAATCGAATGACAACCATCGCTGAATACCATGAACGCAGATGTTTGCGAAAAGCGGTAGACTGTTCGCTCCTTTGTAGCGCTAGGTAACTGCAACGTCTTGGGAAATTTTACCCACGGGCGGCCAGCGTGGCTACCAAAGGTGATGGGCGGAAGACACACGACAACGGTGCGACGTACGCGCGTGGATGGCTCGGAGGAAACATGAAAAAACTAATCTACAGCATCATTGCGGTCGTGGTGCTGCTTTTTGGGTTTACCGTTGCTTTTCAGAACCGTCATGCTGTCGACGTTAACTACTATTTCGGATTTAACTGGCATGGTCCTCTGGTATGGATAATGTTACTAGTGTTCGCTGCAGGCGCGCTCATTGGGTTTCTTGCGAGTCTTAAAGTAATGATGCGTGTGCAGCGACGGCTGGTTCAGGCACGCAAGGAACTACGACGAAAGGAGCAGGAAGTTACTAATCTGCGAGCTTTGCCCATAAAAGATGTCCTTTAATGTTTACAATTTATTGTGGCTGCTTTTGCCGCTGGCGGCCACATCTGGGTGGTTAGGCGCTAGGATCGAGCAAAAGCGACGTGCTCGAAAGAATGCCTATGACCTGCCATCCGCGTATTTCAAGGGTCTCAATTTTCTCCTGAACGAACAACCGGATAAGGCCATCCAAGTCTTCACTCAAGTGCTGGAAGTCAATTCGGAGACGGTTGAAACTCATTTGGCCCTGGGGAATCTTTTTCGCCGACGCGGGGAGGTGGAGCGCGCTATTCGCATCCATCAAAATTTGATAGCGCGCCCCACGCTTGATAAGGAACAGCGCTCACACGCCCTGCTTGAGCTAGGTCAGGACTATCTTAAAGCCGGTCTTTTTGATCGCGCGGAAAACCTGTTTTTGGAGCTTGCCGAAATACGTCTGCATAGCGAGCAGGCCTTGAGGTCGTTATTGCGTATTTATCAGCAAGAGAAAGAGTGGGATAAGGCGATCTCGACTGCAGGAAAATTGGCCCGGTTTTCCGGCGAAAACATGAACAGTGTTATTGCCCACTATAATTGCGAACTGGCCGAGCTTGCCTATTCGAACAAGGACTACGCGGCAGCCCGCGGTTTCGTTAAAGAGGCCCTCAGCAATGACCGCAAGTGCGTTCGTGCCAACATTTTATTGGGTGACGTTGAAGCGGAAGGCAACCGACACCGCGATGCCATCAAAGCGTGGAAACACATCGAACAACAGGATTCCCATTTCCTAGGCGACGTCGCCGAAAAGATCGCAGACAGTTACCGCCGCTTGGGGGATGAGAACGGTGTCTATGAATTCTTTAGGTCAGTGCTGGAGCGTCATCAGTTAATAGGGTTGGTGCTGACGTTTGCGGAAATCATAAGAAATCGTGAGGGCATCGAAGCAGCCGAAAAATTTGTCGTAGAATCTTTACGCCGCCGGCCCTCGGTGCACGGTCTACATAGGCTAATCGAACTCAATTTGGCTGAAGCACAGGAGTCGAACAAGGACGATCTAATGCTTCTGAGGAATATTATCGAAGAGTTGCGAGAACAACATCAGGGCTACGCATGCCAGCAGTGCGGATTCAGGGGAAAATCTTTGCACTGGCTTTGCCCGGGTTGTAACCGCTGGAGCACGATCAAACCCATATTGGAGGAGTAATTGGACAGCTCGCGGATAATTGTGGCACTGGATTATCCTTCGGCCGAGGAAGCGGTTCGTTTTGTGGAACAGGTGCAGCCAGCTGAGTGCAAACTAAAGGTCGGTGTCGAACTATTTACGGCGGCCGGCCCGTCGTTCGTGGAAAGGCTCGTAAAGCTCGGATTTGATGTATTTCTCGATCTGAAATTTCATGATATCCCGAACACCGCGGCCCGGGCTTGTCGCGCTGCGGCTCGCCTGGGGATCTGGATGTTGAACGTGCATACACTCGGCGGGGCCCGTATGCTGGCGGCTGCCCGTGAGGCGATTGGGTCATCGGGAATCCGACCCAAGCTTATCGGCGTCACGTTGCTAACGAGTTATTCTCAGCGGGATGCTGAACAAGTTGGATTGCATGGAAGCCTTGA
>CAXMNC010000187.1:0-7464 GCA_964194625.1 Acidiferrobacterales bacterium | reverse complement strand
CGAGCTGGAACTTCAACTGCACATTGCTCTGGGCGCTCCGCTGATGACAACTAAGGGCTATGCGGCCCCGGAAGTCGGTCACGCATTCAAGAGAGCGCGAGAGCTGTGTCAGAACATCGAGGCCACCCCGGAACTTTTTCCGGTCGTGCGGGGCATGTGGAGGTATTACCAAACGGGGGGAGATCTACAGGCGGCGCGCGGGTTGGCGGAACAATCCTTTCGACTCGCCCAAAGTACCAAGGATCCTTCCGTCATATTGGCGGCGCATGTGATGATGGGCATCACTTCTTACCATGTGGGTGAGGCGACTCGTGCACACAAGCACTTCGAACAGGGCATGGCAATCTACGAGCCGGTGCAGCACCGATCTCTAGCCTTTCTCTATGGGGAAGACCAAGGGGTGGTGTGCCTCGCGCGCTCGGCCCATATACTCTGGATGCTTGGCTATCCGGAGCAGGCTTTGCAAACGAATCGCAAGGCCCTGACCCTGGCCCGGGAAGTCTCCCACCCGTACAGCCTCGTGTATGCCCTGGTCTTCGCGTGCCGAGTGCATGAGCTTCGCCGGAACTGGCCGACTGTCCAGGCGCAGGCGGAAGACGCG
Organism: Acidiferrobacterales bacterium; assembly: GCA_964194625.1. Classification (GTDB taxonomy): domain Bacteria; phylum Pseudomonadota; class Gammaproteobacteria; order Acidiferrobacterales; family SPGG2; genus SPGG2. The sequence goes on along the minus strand of CAXMNC010000187.1, from coordinate 6,863 downwards.
CTTACCCGCGCAACCGAGCACGGTTTCGCGATGTGGGTGGCAGCGGCGACTATTTCCAAGGGCCTGGCGCTAACCATGCAGGGCCAGGAAGAAGCAGGGCTTGCGCAGTTGCAGCAGGGCGTAGCCGCCATGCGGGCCACCGGTGCAGAGGTAGCAATGCCATGGTTTCTTGCCCTGTTGTCTAAAGCCTATGCAAGTCGAGGACAGACGGCAGAAGCACTAGCCGCACTCGCCGAAGCCCTCGACCTGGCGGAGCACTATGGGATCGGCTGGTATCTCCCGGAGATCCACCGCCTGAGGGGAGAATTGCTGCTCGAGCACGCCCATTCTGACGCGGACGTGGCCGAAGCCTGCTTTCGTGAAGCCCTCCAGGTGGCCCGCCAGCAGCAGGCGAAAATGCTCGAGCTGCGCGCGGCGACCAGCCTCGCGCGTCTGTGGCGTCACCAGAGCAAGCCCCGGGAAGCCCACAATCTTCTCGCCCCGGTTTACGAATGGTTCACCGAAGGCTTGGATACAACGGACCTCGAGGAGGCAAAGGCGTTGCTGGAAGAGCTGGGGGCCTGAGGCAGTTCTTATGCCCGGCTACAGAGATGGTCGACCACGTACTCTGCGTCGCGCCCCACGTGGTAGAACAGCCCGGAGCCCCAGGTATGCAGCCAATGGAGACCGACGAAGTAAAGCCCTGACACCGGGGTAACGCCGCGTTCATAGCACGGGTATCCGCGCTGGTCGAGCACCGGTAGATCGATCCAACTGAAGTCGAAGCGAAAACCCGTGCCGTAGATCACGCTGGTTATGCCGGCCTGCCTCAAGTCGAGTGTCGGCGGCCCCGGAACGGGCCGCCAGTCGACTTGCTCCAGGTCGCTTGCTGGTGCCTCGATGTCACTTCTGGCGATGTACTCGTCTATGGTCGCCAGTCTTTTGTGACAGGCCTCGTCGACGGCATCGAGGTTCTCTGCCAGATCGTCGGCAAAGAACGCCCGGTATCCCTCCGCATTCACCAGGTGACCGTGGAGCTTTATCCCGTCCAACGCCAAGCGGCGCAGGTCGATGGTCTGGCCCCCGTCTCGACCAGAGAGATGTGGGTGGGGCTTGAAGCGAATAGCGCGACCATCTGGATGTTCGTCGACGGGCACTTCATACACGCCGGCGTCTTTGAGCCACTGCATGATGTCGCGACCGCGGTAACGACGGGGAATGCGCCCTGCACTGCCCACGCTGAGATGTACCTCGCGACCGGTCGCGTGAAGATCCTGCACCACCTGGCATCCCGACTGTCCGCTTCCTACTACCAGGACCGCGCCGTCCGGTAATTGTGCAGGAGCTCGGTAGTCCCGAGTATGGAGTTGCACGATGTCGTCGGCGAGCGCACTACTCCAAGCGGGAAGTTTGGATTGCTGAAAGGTGCCAGCAGCGATGATCACGTTGTCTGCGCTGACGGGACCTTCGGAGGTGTCGAGCAAAAACCGCCCGCCGTTGCGCGACGAAGTCAACCGCCGGACTTCCACACCCGCGCGATATGGTGGCTCGAAGCTCCTGGCGAAGCGTTCGATGTACGCAACGATCTGGTCGCGCTTCATGAAGTCGTCGGGCTCGTCACCGTCGTAAGGAAATCCAGGCAATCGGCATGTCCAGTTCGGAGTGACCAGGCAGAACGAATCCCAACGCTTGCGCCAGGTGTCACCGATCTTGCCGCGATCAAGGACCGCGTGTTCCCGGCCCCTCCGCGTCAAATGCCAGCTGACCGAGAGCCCCGCTTGGCCACCCCCCACTACCAGAGTATCCACATGCGTCCCCGTCGCCATCCCCCCTCTCCAGCCTCTTTCAGGTCGTCACTCTGGCAATCCCGCCTCGCGCAGAACGTCGACCAAGCGGCCCATGGCCTCTGGTCCTCCGAATGGGTTGTCTCGATATTTGGCACATGACATTCCAGGCGCATGCGCCAAAAGGTCCTTCAGAGCCGCCCGAGCCTCTTCCTGTCGCCCGAGCTTCATCAACACAGCGGTCCAAATGGCAAACGTCATGGATCGCGGATTCGGAGCAAGGCGCGCTCGTTGCGCCCAACCGAATGCCTCCTCGTAGCGCTCGAGGTCAAAGAGTACGAAGGCCCGACTGGTCAGCATCCCGGTGAGCCATACGTCGTGAGGACTGAGTCGCATGGCGTGGTCGATATGGGGAATGGCGTCCTCACTTCGTCCCGCGGCATGAAGAGCCGAGCCGAGAAAGTACCGCGACACGGCATCGTTGGGGTTGAGAGCGATCGCCTCCTCACTCTTCGATATAGCGACATCATGTTCGCCCAGCATGCTGTGCACGTGCCCGGCGTGATACAGACCGAGCGGATCGCGGGGGTCCAGTCTGATCGCCTCATAGGCCTTCTCCAGAGCCTGGCTGAGGTACTCGCCTCGGTTGTCCGGTTCGAAATGCATGACAAAGCGCCATCGAGCTGCGGCCGCCATCGCAAAGGCCGACGCGAAATTCGGATCGATTTTATTCACCTGGTCGAACTCCTCGATAGCCGATCCGAGTCCCACTTCTGTCGACGAGTAGTAGGCCGAAAGGCCACGCTGGTAGAGTCCCCAGGCGTCGAGGTTCTCCAGCGATTTTCGCTGCGCGCGCGCTCGCTCTACGTCACCTATCTCCGGCGCGATCGCCGCAACAATCGCTTCCGTAACTTCGTCCTGCACCGCAAAGATGTCTTCCAAGACACGATCGTAACGTTCTGCCCACAGATGGTTACCGGTCTCCCCGTCAATCAGCTGTCCCGTTACCCGTATTCGCTCGCCCCCTCGCCGCACGCTTCCTTCGAGGACGTAGCGGACGCCGAGATCACGGGCAACCTTTCGTATATCGGGTGACGTGCCTTTGTAGGCGAAAGTCGAACTGCGCGCGATCACGGACAGTGAGCGAAAACGGGAGAGCCCGGTGATGATGTCTTCCGTCATGCCGTCAGCGAAATACTCATGGTCCGGATCGCCGGACAAGTTATCAAAGGGGAGAACGGCAATAGAAGGCCGATCAGGCAAAGCCGTGATTGGTGGCGGCGACTTCGTTTCACGGTCATCGGAATAAACAGCGTCGCCTGGTTCTGGTGTTCCCTTTTCCTTCCTTTCACTCACAGAGTACACCCGGACCAACTCATCAAATCCCTTGACTGACTGGTCACCCAAGCTCTTCAATTCAACAGGTAATCGTCTCGGGACCGCTTCATGAATGGCGGCCGAGATGCATAGGCCTCCAGCCCCGGCCAGCTGCTCGATCCGCTGCGCAAGGACGACACCAGGACCAGTGACCGTTTTATCGGCGATGACGACCTCACCAAGGGCTATGCCGACTCTCACTTCCGGCCGAATATCGTCAGTCAGGGATTCGTTCTCCGTCCGATTGTCGAGCTGAAAGGCGAGTGCCGCGCTGACCGCATCCGACGCGCGCTCGAACTCAGCGACAAGAGCGTCGCCGCGGAGCTCGTGGACCGCTCCACCGTGGTTGGAGATGGTTTCGGAGAATCGCCGAAATACGTTTTGAATCCGCTCGTGTGCGATGCGCTCGTCCTTGTGCACCAGCGCAGTCGAACCGACGACGTCTGCATGCAAAATGACCGCGAGCTTGGATTGGGTCACCATGGATTCTGCCCCTCGATTCGTCCCGGTCGGCGAGTCGTGCGCAAAGTCTAACTCCGCCGGCTCAGATCTGCCGGGATTTTGCCGGGATCGGTCCAGCCCCGTTGTGATTCGTCAGGAACTCGCGTCCACGGTTATCTCAGATAGTTCATGCAATACAACCAGTTAGAAATTCCCACCTGCCTCCCGAAGGCAGAGGGCGTCCGAGCAATCCTGGCTGTTATTTGCGCCTGATTTTTGACCCGCGTCTACGCGAGCATTCCCCCCTGATCGTAGCCCGCTTTACGCCTCGAATAGATTTGAACATCAATGGTGGATTCTGGCCGCCAAACGCCAACCGTCTTATCGGACCGCCTGAACCGCTGGTACCAGCTGCGGCGCTGTGTCCGGTTGCGATGAAACGATGTCAAATGTACCATCGCATCGCGAGTTTCAGACCCCGGAGTGAGATGTAGATGAAGAAGTTTCTAACTGGGTTTTTGGGTGCCTGCCTGATCGTAGGCATGGCAGAAGCGCAGGACATGAACCAAGAAGTCCCGGTGTATACGCTGATCACTAACGTCAAGATTTTCGATGGAGAAAGCGAAACGCTGAAGGACGGCCCCGTCCTGATCGAGAACGACCTGATCAAAGCCATCGGTGCCGGCGCTAAGGCTCCCGATGGCGCCACCGTCATCGACGGGGGCGGCCGCACGCTCATGCCCGGACTGATCGAGGCTCACGCCCATCTCTCACTGCACGGCGACCTGTTTCAAACGAGAAACGACCTGAACTGGATGTATGTGGGTGCTAAATCAGGTGCGGAAGCCACGCACATGCTCATGCGTGGCTTCACTACCGTGCGTGATGCAGGCGGTCCGGTAAACGGCTTGAGAAAGGTTATCGACGCCGGCCATGTCGTCGGTCCACGTATCTACGCGGCAGGTCCACCAGTCAGTCAGACGGGCGGGCACTTTGACATCCGCGGCTTGAACGAACCCAATTATTACTTTTTGGGTGTACCCGATGCCAAGCAGTTCATGGAGTGGGGCTACCTGGCCGACGGCGTGGCGGAAGTTCAGAAAGCAACTCGGGAAGTATTCAGAAAAGGCTCATCCCACGTCAAGATCATGGCAGGTGGCGGCGTAGCTACCGCGTACGATCCTCTGGATGGGCTTCAATTCACGCCGGAAGAGATCCGTGCAATTGTTGTTGAGGCCGAGAAAGTCGGCTCCTATGCCATGGCGCACATATACACGCCTGACGCCATTACCATTGCGTTGGAAGCGGGGGTAAAGAGCATCGATCATGGCATGCTAATCGACGACAAGGCCATGCGGCTTCTGAAGGAAAAGGACGCGTTCCTGGTCCCCAGTCTCGCAGTTGGTCTCTTTACGCCCGAAGAACTTGCGTTTGCCTGGCCGACTCCGGAAACCAAGGCAAAGGGTGCTCGCATCATCGCAGGCATGGAAAATGAAGTAATACTGGCCAAGAAACACAAAGTTAAAATAGGTTTCGGCACGGATTTCTTTGGACCCACCAATGCAGCATTTGCAATGCAGGCTTTAGAATTTAAAGCGCGCGCAAAATACTTTACACCTGTAGAAATTCTGAGGCAGGTCACTTCAACAAACGCAGCTATCGTGGCGATGTCGGGTCCGATGATGAACCCGTATCTGCGCGGCCCGTTGGGCGTGATCCGGGAGGGGGCGTATGCCGATATCCTCGTTGTTAACGGCAACCCGCTGGACGACGTTGAGATCTTGGGCGACGCAAAGAACAACATTCCTTTCATCATGAAAGATGGAGTGGTCTACAAGAATACGCTGTAGCATGCCGCGGCTCGGCGAATGACCAGAACAGTATTGTTGCTCGTGGTGGTGAGCTTCACCATGACGCTGTCGGCGCACGCCCAGAACACTTCCGGGCAGGCCGACTGGACAGCCGGCATTTCTGACGCTGGTCGATTCGGCGGGCCCAATTCCGTCGGCGATACCATCGCCGACGATCGCGAGGCCCGGGATCCGGCCTTTCGCGTGCCGTCCTTGGACGAAGCCCGCAAGGACTGGTTCGCATGGAAGGACCGCCTTCAGAAGGATCACGGCGTGGCCTTCGGATTCGATTACACCGCCGCCTTTCTCGGTGCGACGGAGAGCCTCGGTGACCGCAGGGCGTCGGGGGGCATGATCCGCTCCTTCGGCTACTGGGATCTGCTGGGCCGGGGCACTGCCAATACCGGCGCCTTCGTCTGGAAGGTCGAGCACCGGCACCGCTACGGCAACATCGCGCCCAACGCCCTCGCATCCAGCATCGGCTACGTGGGCGTCTTCGAGCCACCTTTCAGCGATCAGGGCTTCCGGATCACCAACCTCTACTGGCGCCAGCGTTTCTCCGGCGGAAGGGCGACGGTAACCGCCGGCTTTCTCGATACCACGGATTACGTGGACACCTTTGCCCTGGCGAGCCCGTGGACGGGCTTTATGAATTTCGCCTTCAGCACCGGTACTACGACCATTGCGCTGCCCGACGACGCGACCCTCGGCATTGCCGGCGGCACCATGCTCGGCAAGAACTTTTATCTGCTCGCCGGTCTGGCCAATGCCAACGCGGATCCAAAAAGTCCGTTCAGCGAGGTAAATTCGTTCTTCAGTGACAACGAGTATTTCACCAGCATAGAGGTCGGCTGGACAGCCGGGCACAGTCGCATCTATTTCGACAATGCCCACGTCACTCTGTGGCACTCGGATCGCCGCGAAGGGGCCAACGTGCCGGAGGGCTGGGGTGCCGCCTTCTCCTTCGTGCGCTACCTGGGAGAGCGGTGGATGCCCTTCGTGCGGGGCGGGTTCGCCGATGACGGCGGCACGCTCATGGAGAAGTCTGTCAGCGCCGGGGTCGGCTACGACGTGGTACCGAAGCGCGGCCTGCTGGCGTTCGGTTTCAACTGGGGGCGGCCCAACAGCAACACCTTCGGCCCGGGACTCGGCGATCAGTACGCGATGGAACTCTTTTATCGCATAAATCTGACCGAGCAGTTCACAGTCACTCCGGATATCCAGCTCGTGAAGAACCCGGCGCAAAATCCCACCGAGGACACCATCTGGGTGTTCGGTATCCGCGCGCGCCTGGCAATCTAGCCCCAAGTCTGCGGCGGCACGGTGGTACGACTCTTGCCCAGTCGTCCAGTAGGCTGATAGAGGTGCCTGGTTGACCCAAAGTCGTGGATGACAGACCCTTCGACGGTCTGCAACCCGACCCGCGAGGCAA
>CAXMNC010000186.1:0-7344 GCA_964194625.1 Acidiferrobacterales bacterium | reverse complement strand
TTTTGTGGCCGGCTCGGCCCGTTGCCAACGCAACCATTGCGGCAAACACACCGAAGATGGCGGCTAAAGCAAACACGATGCGCGGGTCCATGTAGTCCAACAAGTATCCAAACAAGGGCGGGGCAAGCAGACCACCGACGTTAAAGCCCGTGGATACAAATCCGAACACCTTACCCATATCTCCTGATGGGGTGACGCTGCGAATCATCAAGTCCCGTGAAGGGGCCACCAGACCGGAGGCGAGACCGGCAATAGCAAAAAAAATGATAAGCGCACTCCAAGCGGGATTTAACAAGGCGCTGGCCGCAAGACAAAGGGCGAAGGTGACCATACATACGGCCGCCACCACGTCGTGACGAGGAAATTTATCGGCCAGCCAGCCGCCCAGCAAGACACCAACCGGGGCGGCGAAGAGATAGGCACTGAGCGCGATGGTGGCAGACGTCAGGGGAACCTCGTAGATGAGATGAATACTCGACACCCCAAAATCGCTGATGCCAATCTCAGCAAAGGAAAGCATCGCAAAAAACATGAGCCCCAGTAGTACCGGCAAGCTGAAGAGGACTTGCATCGTGCCCGCTCGACGATCGCCGGTCGGTGTTGCGTGCCGCAGCGACGTTTGGTGAACGTCTGGGATATGCGAGGCGAACACCAGCAACGTTGCGGCCATCACCACACCGGCAGCGCCGCTAACAAAAATTGCGATTTCCCAACTCGTCAGCTCGGTGAGGAAAATGACCGTAACGGGAGCGGCCGCGGTACCCAGATAGCCTCCAAAGCTGTGCACGGAGAATGCACGACCCATTCGGGACTCGGGGATGAGGGCATCCAGGATGGCGTAGTTCGCGGGATGAAAAACCGAGTTGGCGATACCGATCAGAGTCATCAGGGCTACCAGTGCCGCGTAGCTCGGGAACACAGGAATCAACATGAACGCGATACCCGCGAGCGCAAGACCACTGATCAAGATTGTGCGCGCCCCGTAACGGTCGACCAGGATTCCAACTGGTGCTGCGGTGATCGTGTTGCCGAGACTCATTGCCATCAAACCGATACCAAGCTCGGTATAACCGATACCGTAGACTTCGCGCAGCAACGGAAAAAGCGGTGGGAGAACTAGGTAGTAGAAGTGACTAAAAAAATGATCGGCCGCAACTAAACAGAGCACATTAGTACTGCGTCTTCGACGAGTATCCGGGCTCATGGCTTGGTGTTTAGCGGTCCCCTAGATGTCGTCATGATTAGTTAGCTGATTTCTTCGCTTTGGAAGACACAAGGCTGGGTTTCTTACCGGCTGTGTTCATTAGTCTTTGTCGCCGCCACTGATCCGCGCCGCGATCGTCGAGGCGACGCTGTCAACAAACACTTGCTGCCCCGCGAGAGAGAAGTGGGTGATGTCCTCAAAGAACTCGCCGCGACGGGGTAAAGTCGCGTCCAGATCCACGAAAATTACCTTTGAGCTGGTACGAGCCGAGCGGGCCAACTGACGCAAGGCATCATTGTGTTTCGTAACCGCCGCTACCACGTGCCGTGCCCGCCCCCACATTTCAACAAGACTCGTACGGTCCCGGACATAGTCGTTAACGCCTTCTGGTTGTTGGTCGTGCGGCTTGTCGAAGTCGTAGTGCTTCGGCAAATAAATAGCGAACGTTATAAGTGCAAGCCGATCACCGCGTTTGTTGGCTTCTTCGATGAGGCGGTTGACGTTCGCCCGGAATGCCCGCTCACTTCGGATATTTGCTCCGTAATCCAACCAAGAATCGGGCGGTTTGTGCTTGGGCAAGTAGGCCGTCAGCCCCGTCTTCTCACCGAGCTTTATCCAAAAGAAATGTAGCGCATAAGGCAGTGTGATGGCGGGCGCTTCCGGATGCTTCTCCAGTGCGGCGATACGGGCGTACCATGAAGCATGCGTGTAGTCATCGCGAAACATGTCGGGCGGGGAATTGTTCATCCGCGATTCGTTGATTGCGTGATAAAACAGCACCAAGTCGAACCGCTTTTGAGTCAAGCGCAGGTACTTATTCAAGCTGTCACGCGAGGAATGACCAGCTTGGGCAAGGTTGTAGATCTTTACTGGCCGGCCTATGTCCCGTTCGAGTCGTCGGCCAAGATTCTCGTCGATTTGAGCGAATTCTGGAGCGATCACTGAGCCGCCAAGAAGGAGTACATCGAAGAAACCGTCACTACGCGACTGCGGAGCATCGAGTACCTTAGATTGACGTAGTTCGCGATAGAAGACACTCTGCAGATCGGGCCACCAGAATGAACTCTGCCCCCGGATCGCGAAATATGCCCTGGTGCTTAGTTCACACGGTACCAATACAAACAAGAGGACGTAGACAACAACCCGCAACCATCGTCTCGCCTTGCAACGGCGCGGCGAAGGGGCCGTCTCACTGGTTGGCATTGCGGATTGTTCACCGGCTTCAGTCATCGCCAACGTCTGTCAAATTGCCTCTTTCATTCTCTTATGCGCAGTCTGGAACCTAACGTCTCATAGCCGAAAGACCAACCGTTCAGGCGGGTTCGGGTCGAAAAGTGGATAAAGTAATGCTCTGATAATTTTATATTTATTAATAAATAACAAATGATTATAATGTTTTCCCATAAATCACATTAACTAGTTTTTATATATGCCTGTTCACTCGAGCAGCAACAGATCGTCGATCTTGAATGTTTTTCGAAGTGGGGCCAGTGGCAGAACGTGGATTTCATCCACCTTGATGAGATCGCGTTCGTTTTTCCGGTAACGCGACATAGGGAAGATCATCCGCTGGCCGATCTTGAACTGCAAGGACAGGTGCGCGAGCCATCGCTCGTAAGCTTCGTGGTTATAGGAGTTTTGTGTGTCGCGGTACTCGACGATCCACAACGGTCGTGCTGCCGACACCTGGCTCCAATCCGGCGGCTCTTGCTGACGGTGCCGACGAGAGTAGATCTGCTGGTTGGCCAGGTACATCGCGGACCAGCTCAGATTCTGGAAAGTTTCCGGTGAGAAGATCAACCCAAGATCGCTCTTCATGCCGATAATCACCGCACGGTGCGGAGCGTCCTGCCAGAACCACTCGGCCCATCCCCGCGCGCGTTCATCGGACAGTGTTTTGTAGGGTCGAATAATATCGCGGGCCATCGACCCGGCTCCGATGACTAGAAAAAAAATCAACCAGAAATTAACGATTCGCTGGCGAGTCCGCTCCTTCTTGCTGAGGGTCTGCGCCATCCAGGCCGCCCCTGCCCCGGCGAGGAGGCAGATCGCCGGCGCCAAGGCCATCGCAAACTTGGAGCTCTCGCCGTACGGGTAGCGGTGCATGCCTGCAGCGATCAACTGCAGCAGTGCCGGACCGAACAACAACAGAAAGACCGCAAGGCGCCGCTCCGACCGCCAGATTTGAATACTGCCGAGGGCGCAAAGAATCAGTGTCAGGGAGCTGCCAAAGTTTTTGCCACCGGCGGGAAATGCGAAGAACTTGCCCGCATGCGTTTCGAGCAGCCATACTGGCAGCTTCCACGGCTGTTCCCAAGGCGGAAAGGCGTTGTGCCAGACAGCGGCCATAAACCCCCCCTGCACCTCGAATTGACTTTGCAATACGAACAGAAACGAGGCAAATGAAATGACCAGCACCACGTTGAACGCCAGCCACGAAAACCATAGCGTGACGGCGTTCTTTTGCGCGCCCACCTGACGTCTTTCCTGCAGCAGCGTGGCTAGCATCGCCAGGCTGACACCGCCGGCGATAAACACTGCGGGAAACGATAGCCAGACCAGAACCGGAGTGACCCCGGCCATCACCCAGTTCCAACCGCGATGGCCCACCGCCCAACGCTCCCACATCCACAGCAACAGCACCGCCGCGAACAAGTCTACACCGTAGGGCTTCATCTCCGCGGCATAACGTAGTGCCGGATAAGACACAGCCAGCAACGCGACCGCAAGTACCGCAGCCCAGCCCGACAACAGGCGCCGCGCCAGGTCCGCAAACAAAAGCAGACTTGCGACCGAACACGCGAAGGGAAACAGGCGAAGCGATAGCTCACTGGCCCCGAACACATCCGTGACAGCCTTCTCTACCCAGAGAAACATCACCGGCGCGACCTGGTGATACTGTCTCAGCGGCTCCAGCAGGTCAGCATAACTTCGGCCGACGATGTTCATGAACAGGAAGGCCTCGTCTTCCCACAGCGGGAACTGCAGGACGTAGCGCAACGATCTTGCCACCAAGCCGAGCGCTACGAACGCCACGAGGATCTGCCACTGCAGTCGAGCTTGATCGGATCGGCTAGTCAAATGAAAAAGCGGGTCTGACAAAATTAATGACCGTACTGCATCCGAAGCCCGAGAGAAACCGGGTCTCGCGTGCCCCCTTATTGTTCGAACGGTGAGAACATTCTACCGGCTACTCGCCATGACACATAACCGTGCCCGGTTGAATCTTGGTTGGAAAGCCACCAGATCGACGTTCACCGCTCGTGCCCGAGTATGAGAAGAATAAGAACCCTTGTCCCTCGAGCCCACGGCTTTCGAGCAACTGTTTCCGACGTTGCCGGGGCGGATACAATAGCCCCTAACCCTACATCCATGTAAGACATATAGCGGCACAGCCGCTCGATCTCGTAATGTGTCCGTGAGCCACGAATTTGGTTAAGAATCGATGAGGGGAAACAGGTATCTCTGCGCAAGTTCGCGGCGATCTTCGGGTGATATGGGAAAAACACGATTGAAGTAGGTAACCACCGCCGATGCGATGTTGCGGTGGTAGAAACCCGGCCATATCTGGCGTATTGCCTCTGTGATCTTCTGTTTTGCGGTGTCAATATCATCGGTTCGTCTTACGCGTTCGAGATGCGCCACCATCTCCTGTTCGAGGACGACCACCAGATAAGCCAACAGGTTGTCGCCGTACCATTCGTAAGGCGTGGTCAGAGAGTAGTCACTGACGATGGCGCGCTCGCGAAAAGGCGATTGTTCGAGATAATCCGGTAACTGGCCCAGTTCATCATAGGTCTGCAACAGCCACTCGTCCCACTGTTCCGGTGTCTGCCCCCTGAAATGGAACAAGGGTTCGGACGTCTCGCTATAGGCGAAGCGGGGAACAATCGGAACAGAGCCTGAAAATTCACCGTTATAGTAGCCCTGCTGAACCCATCCGAACGGCTCGAGCAGTTGTACGAAATTCGGTGCCGGGAAGTCCGTCCGCCCATTCTCCAGCGGTAGATCGTTATCCGCGTAGTCCAGGGACATGTGGTGATTGTGGCCCAGCTCATGCACCAGCAAGCCCAACAATCCAATGTCGTAGGAAACATCCCTCCCGACGTCATAGACCGTCAAGGACTGGGATTGAGAAAACACCTGGGCGCTGGTGTTATCCTCAACAACAGCCGCCAGCAATTTTCCGAGCAGGGCCGTCTTCTCGACAGCGATGGTGCGCAGCGTAGGGAGTACCGATGTTGGCCCAAAATATCCTTTCAGAACTTTGTTGATGGCATCGTCAGCCGCCGTGGCGAGTTTGAGGTCGAATGACGCATTGCGCTCCACCAGAATGACCTTGTGTTGGTCGAAAAGACGCAACTGGATGGCAGCCATCGCCTGATCTTCCTTTTGAAGGGCCCAGTCCAGATGGTCAGGCAGTTTATTTGCATTGATATCGGTATAGGTACCGGCTACATCCGGGATACCGTCGCCGTTGCTATCCTGCCCGCCTTCGGACCGGTCGTAAGGATGGCTGTCGTACAGGTTCCGGATGCCATCGCCATCCGCATCGAGATCACCTTCCATGAATTTTCCGAAGTAGTCACTGATGCGATAGTCCGGCAGCCCGTCTTCGTCAGAATCTCGCAAGGCCAGCGCCTTGAGGTCATCTCGTTTGCCATATAACTCATCCAGATAGGCCAGTGCTTCTGAGTCATTTTGCTCATATAGCGTTTGATAAGTTTTCAGCTCGTCACCTGACGGTAACGAAACGTGAAGCGGGTCGTTGTCAGCAAGTTTGCGCTCCCCGGAAAAGCGGTAATACGCATAATCCAGCGAACGGGTCTGCCGCCCGTGCAAAATCGGAGCGCTGACCTTCCCGGCACGGATTTTCTCGAGCCGCTGTTCAACCAGTTGCCGCCAGAACGGCACCTCTCCCCCGTGTGCAGGCAAAGACAGAACGATGACCAGATTCAGGTACAACAATTTCGTCATACGCATTGGATTCGCAAGTCTGTTCAACAGGGGACAGATATATTCGATTCCTTAGCCGTGAAACGCATTACCGAAGCAGGCGCCAATCACTTCCTTGTTTTCAGTTATGTTCAACGCAAAAAAGCACTTCATAAACCAACTACGGGCTCTTGATAAGCGTCCTCAGTGTTCCGCGCGCATTGCCTGTACCACGCCTCTTTACTGAGCCAGAATTCTCGTTCGGGAACCGCTGACAAATCACGTCATCGCGAGGAGCGAAGCGACGCGGCAATCCGGGGTGCTTTGTTACTGAATTGGCGTGCGCCGCCCGAAATGGCGACGAGGTAGGTCATTTGAAATCCAAAGCCTTGCGTATACTCTCTGTAAGCTCTTCGTGATGTGAATCCAGGGCTTTGATCTGTTCACTATCCAGGCTATCCCGCAACCTTTGGTTCATATCTTTGTTGAGCCCCTCAAACTGACTCCTGAACCCCTCCAGACTCTTGCTCCCTTCGTTCTTCAACCGGTCTAGCATCTCCCCCAACTGGTCGAATCCATCTTCCAGAATTGGTTTTACTTTGGCAATTTGGTCTTCCGTAAGCTTAAGAAACTGGCTCAACTGCGCCACCAGCTCGTCCCTGATTTCCTTGATCGCCTCACCGTCAATCTTCTTCAGATAAGCCTTGATTTGATGCATCTCTTCACCGGACAGGGCCTCACTGAGTTTTTCCGCCGCTTCCCGAGATGCCTCATCCAACTGGCCGGACAGGGCTTCCAGTTGCATAAATCCCTCATCGACCGATTCGTGAATGCTCTTCTGCAGATCCTGGCTCTTGGCGTCCAGGGCAGGTTTTAGCTTGTTCAGTTTATCTCCAGACAGCTTGAGCTGGGACTCAAGATCCGACAGCATCTTGTCGGCGTCGAACTTTGCCCGGTCGGCATAGGCGGGTGAGGTCAAAAATAGCGCAACCATGCCGGCTGCACAGATGGTTCGAATCAGTTGCTTCATCAGGGTTACCTCCTTGGAGCTGTATTATCGTACATATTGTCCATCCACAAACGCACTTTTTTTGAATCCGCGTCATCCCGGCGCACGCCGGAATTCGAAAGGGTAACGTTTGTATTCTTATCCATTGCCGTCTTCCGGATACCTAGATATATCCAAAGTTGGTACGGGACTAAAA
>CAXMNC010000185.1:0-8525 GCA_964194625.1 Acidiferrobacterales bacterium | reverse complement strand
CGCGAGGAAGTACTCTTCGAGGCTTTGAGAGGCAACTTTCCTGGAGCGCAGACCTACCGCCACGACGTAGACGATGAAGGCGACGATGATCAGTATGTCGACGGCGTGCACTAGATGCGCTTCAAGGGCTAAGAAGTTCGCCGCAAGCTTATCACACGAAAATGCAAGCTGTGTCGTTATCGCGCCTGTTTAACTTCTGTGTTCTCAAAGACGTGAATGCTGATGGCGCGGTAGTTCTCCGACTGCCAGCCGTTTTCGCAGAGAGTGCGTTCTGGTCCCAGGACGAATCCTTATGGCATAATTCTTTGCGCAAATCGAACGTGATATCGATTGTAAAGCCAGCTAGGAGGAAAACGATATGTTCACGACGCGACTACTCGCATTACCCGGTCTGGTGACGTTGTCGATGATAGCCTATGGCCAGAAAAAGTCGATAAGCAACAAGCCGGGCATCTGATGATCGGGCGCCTAGCCTATTTGTTTACAAAGATTCAGATACCTTAGGGCCTTTACCTCTCTTTTTAAGGAACAACAATGCGACGATATCGACTTCCAAAATTGCTCATACTGGCCTTTGGTTCGATCCTGATTGCGCTGCCGATCAGTTCCTCCGCCAGGGAGCCCGTTTCGCCGCAGTTGATATTGCAGATTACCGTTGATGCGTTGCGCGGCGATCTGCCAACGCGCTACTACAATCGGCTTGGCAAAGGCGGGCTGCGCTATCTACTGGATGCCGGAACCGTTTACAGTAACGCCCATCACCGCCACGCCAATACGGAAACAATCGTCGGGCATACGACGCTCGCGACCGGCGCCGACCCTTCCGTACATGGAATGATAGGCAACGTCTGGCTGGATCGGAGCAGTGGAGAACTGAGATATAACGTCGAGGACGCCCGTTACCCGGTTTTAAGCGAGGGGGCGGGGGTCGACAAGAAAACCGAGATCGATCCCACGCAGAAGACCGCCAGATCAGATGGGCGCTCACCTTCGGCCATACTGGTATCGACATTCAGCGACGAACTGACACTAGCTCAAGGGGGGAAATCGAAGGTCTTCGGCGTCTCGGTCAAGGACCGTGGTGCAATCTCGATGGCGGGGCATACGGGTAAGGCGTTTTGGTTTTCCAAAAGTACCGGCGAGTTCATTACGAGCAGTTTCTATTACGATCAATATCCCAAATGGGTAACCCAATGGAACGCCCAGAAGCCGGTGAGCAAGTATTCTGGCCAATCGTGGCAGCTGATGCACGATCAATCGTCCTACCTGTTCGGTGCAGCCGATGACCGGCCTTACGAAACGGCACTGCCTGGTTATGGACGAACCTTCCCCCATCCTTTCGGTAAACGTGAGGGCAAATACTTCACCACCTTTCTGACCATAAGTCCGGTGGGGGATGAACTGACCCTCGACTTCGCCAAAGCCTTGATCGAGAATGAAGGCCTCGGCCGCGATGCAATACCGGACTACCTCGCTGTAAGCTTTTCCTCGACCGACTATGTCGGCCATCTGTTCGGACCCTCTAGCCTCGAGAGCGACGACAACATCCTGCGGTTGGACCGTACCCTGGCCGAGCTGTTTCGTTTCGTCGATGCCGAGATCGGCCTGGACAAAACCCTGATCGTGCTGTCGGCTGATCATGGCGGACCGGAGGCCCCGGGGTACCTGAAAGAATTGGGCTTTGAGGCCGATTACATTGACCCGAAGTCATTTGATAAGGCCGGTGCCATCGAGAGGCTGAAACAGCGCTTTGGCATTGGTGAAGAGTTGATCACCACCTATTATCACCCCTACGTCTACCTGAACCGCAAGGTGATCGCCGAGAAGCGCCTCAATCAAGCCGAGGTTGAACTTGCGGTGGCCGAGGAACTGACACGCTTTGACGGCGTTGCCCTGGCGGTGTCAAGCAGCGCGCTCAGAGCCGGTAGGGTACCCGACACGCCGCTCATGAAATCGATATTGAGAAACTACAATGCCAATCGCTCAGGTGACGTTTACGTGGTGTTTGAGCCAAACCGCTTCATCAATGATTTCGACGGGCTCAGGGTTGCCACCACGCATGGATCGCCATGGCGGTACGATACCTACGTGCCAATCATCTTTGCCGGCATGGGAATTCCTGCGCAACGTATCAATCGCAGGGTACATACGGTCGATATCGCTCCTACGTTGTCGCTATTGGTTGGAGCGAAACCGCCAACGGGTTCTTTTGGTGCCCCCCTCGTCGAGGTGATTTATCCGTTCGAGAGGAAGTGAGGGCAGGGAGGTGACGCTATGAACGCCAACACCTCGCGTGCACAACTCGCTGCTGGGGAGCCCGTTTCTGCGACTTCCAAGTCGAGCCCGGGTACACGTCGTCGCGTGCGGCCTTCATGACGGGCCGAATGGTGAGTATCTTGCACCGCCACGATTGTGTATCCTGCGGCCGGCACGCGCGTTGTTGACATGCGTCATGGCCGGCGACTATCGTGATAGTCCAAATTTGGATAACTCACACGAAGAATAACTGAAAACCTGTGTTTAAAAACACGCTTCTATTTATTGCCCTGGCCCTGACCAGTGTTATTGCCGTGTGGGGCATCGTCGACACGACGGGTCTTGCCGACTTTGCCTCGTCGCTGGTGAAAGTGCTCTTCCGAAGCCGCGGGTGGTTTATCATGTTGACGGTTAGCGTGTTGTTGCTCGTGAGTGTCTGGCTCGCATTCTCTCCTTACGGCAAGATCAAACTAGGTAAGGATGACGACCAGCCGGAGTTTTCCACCGTCAGCTGGCTTACCATGTTGTTTGCTGCCGGCATGGGGGTTGGATTGTTATATTGGGGTGCAGCCGAGCCTATCACCCATTTCCTGTTGGCGCGCGAATACGCCAACGAGCAGCAGGCGGCGGCGCTGGCGCGCTTTGTCACCAATTTCCACTGGGGCCTGCACGCCTGGGCGATCTACGCCGTGACGGGGCTGGTGATCGCCTATTTTGGTTTTCGCAAGGGTTGCCCCACGCTGATCAGTGCGCCGATTCAGCACGTCTTCGGTAAAGTTGTTTGGACACGTATCGTCGGTTGGTTGAGTGATCTCTTGGCTATTGTTGCGATCGCCATCGGCCTCGGTGGCTCAGTCGCCATGGGGGTCTTTCAAGTGCAAAGCGGTATCGAGTCACTGTTCGATGTCGAAAACACAGGTCTATGGTTAGCCATGGTCATCTTTGTTGTACTCTGCATCTGCTACATCCTTCCTCTGATGGTGGATCTCAGCAAAGGCATGGCAGTGCTTTCAAATGCCGCCATGGCGACGGCCGGGCTGCTCATGACCTTCGTGCTATTGGCAGGCCCTACCCACTATCTGATGGGCGGCATTGTCGAGGGCATTGGCGAGTACATTGCCGGTGTTTTACCGCATGGCTTTAAGACCTTCACGTATTTCGACGAACGGGTCGGCGATTGGTTTGGCTCTTGGACGCTTACCTATATGGTGTGGTGGCTCGCGTGGGCGCCTTTTGTTGGTGTGTTTATCGCACGCATATCCAAAGGCCGCACAATCCGCGAGTTCATTCTCGGGGTTATACTCGTGCCGACGACCTTCTCCATCTTTTGGTTCGGCATCTTCGGTGGTATGGGCTTTTTCGAAGCCTTGCGAACAGACACGCCGATCACCGAGGTCGTTAGAACGAACGTGAACAACACAACCTTCTTCCTGCTCGATACGTTGCCGCTTTCGTTGCTGACGACGGTTGCTACCGTGGTGGCAGCGTTTCTCTTCATCGTGACCAGCGTGGTGAGCGCTGCTTTTGTGTTGGCGATGTTTTCGACCGGCGGTGATCCCAATCCCAAGGTCAGAGTGAAGCTAATCTGGGGCGCTATTCTCGGCGCACTTGGGCTGGTGATGATTCTGTCTAACAGCATCGATGCGATAAAGTCTATTATCGCACTCGGCGCGATGCCGTTCGTCTTCATCGTGTTGTTGCTAATGGTATGCTTGCTGAAAGCCTTGAAGATGGAGGCGCGCTGATGACACTCTGGGAAAACATTATAGATACCATGCTTAATATTACTGTCTTCGTGTTCATCGGCCTTTTGATTTGGCTCTACCTTAGGAAGGAACCGGACAGCCACGCCACCGATGAGGAAAAGAAAGAGAGCTGACCAAAACGGCCAAACGTGTGTCGCCGACGAGAAGTCGAAGGAACCGCCGCAAACGCCTTTCCCTGTCCGCCGATAGAATAACCCCGATTTTGATAACCATCATCCGCATGGCAAAAAGGCCTCACTATTTCGCGCCAAGCATTGCTATTGGTTTGATGATCGCTATCACGGCTGGGCACGCCGCGCAGCCCGATACCGCCACACCCGGGGCCGCTGGCAAAGGTGCGGAGATGATGGCGTTGTTCGGGTCGCCGGCGGCGATCGTCGATGGCGAGAAACGCGCGGATGCTATTCTTGCCAACACCGGTATCGATGCCGTGATCGGCGGCGCGGGTTATTACATGGACAAACTCGAACAGTTATTGCAACTGATTCCGGGCGCGCTCGTAGAGCGTATTAGTGATACCGTAATCCTCTTGCGCTTCGACGCCGAGTTCGTGTTTCGTAAAAAATCGGCAAGCACAAACAAGAGGGGGCGTGCCTCAGTCGATCAGGTGGGCCGGCTGCTCACTAACTTCAAAAAGACTGCTATCGTTGTGCAGGTGTTCACCGATTCGGCGGGCAAGGAAAAAGACGATCAACGGCGTTCCGCGCGACGGGCGAAAACTGTGAGACATCACCTCGAGGGCCACGGTATCGACAAAGCACGTATCGCCAGCCTCGGCTATGGTGGCAGCTACCCGGTGACGAGCAACGCGTCCGCCCGCAAGCGCAACCAGCGTGTGGACATTTTGCTAAAAGCCAAGGGGCGTTGACGTAAAGATCCAACCCGCTTTACGTCGCTTTCATCCCCGGGTTCCGCCAGGCTACACGAGCAACAAGGCCAGCACAGGTCAAGCCCATCGAGAATGCCGAGTTCGAGGAAGTAGGCAAATCGGATGACGTGCCTTCGGGTGTAGTTCCTAGCGTTCACTTGATACAAGCGCTTAACGAATTCATATCGATTACCAATTCAACAAATAGAGCTCTGATGCGCCATGTGTCTGTGCCAAACTGACATTCTGAGCGCTCGTCCGCAAAACCTACCCCTAGGAGGCCATGATGGAACCTATCTCGGAACAAAACAACTTCATCTATTTGACTGTGGCTCTGGTGCTCTTGCTCTTTGCGGCGGCGGTCGCGGACCACTTTCCAGACCCCATCACAGGTATATTCATCGATGCAACCACCGTGGCGACGCTCGCCCTCGGCGTGTGGAGCTTCAAAGCCGAGCGCCGATGGTTGCCAACCGGAGTGGGTTTTGTCGCTGCCATCTTGATCGTCATCGTGTTCGACCTGATCTTGGATGTGGCCGGTCTGCACTACCTACAGCTATGCATCATGCTTGGTTTTTTCGTTGTGACGGCATGGCTGGCGGCCCGGCAGGTGCTTTTCACGGGATCAATAGATGCGAACAAGGTCATCGGTGCCGTGTGCATATTTTTGCTGTTAGGGATAATTTGGGCGATGCTGTATCTGCTGGTCGCAGGGGTGGCACCCGCGTCCTTCAACGGACTGGATGCAGCGAAGTGGTACGACAACTTTCCGCACCTTGCGTACTTTAGCTTTGTCTCGCTCACCACCCTAGGCTACGGAGACATCACGCCTGCCCTGCCGGTAGCCCGCTTTCTCGCTTACTTGGAGGCTGTCGCCGGGCAGTTGTACGTTGCGATAGTGGTGGCCAGCCTTGTCGGGGCGCGCATCTCGGTCCGGCAATCTTCGCGCTAACAGCGATTACATGTCGCAAATTCAGATACTGCATTCATTTCCATTCGAAAGAGGTTCAATCAATAAGAGGCTAGTGATATGACCACATCTTCCGAAACCGCCCAAGACAGGGAATTCTCGCACAAGGCCGTCGAAGCCAGTATCCGCATCGGCCTCGTCGCCATAATAGCCGCCTATTGTTTCCTACTCATCCGACCGTTCCTGGTACCGGTCGTCTGGGGCGTCATCATTGCGGTGGCGGTCTACCCCGGTTACCGGTGGCTGCAAAGCGCGCTGGCCTCACGGACAAATACATCGTACGTGTCCTGCTTATAAGCGCAGCGGCCATTTAGGTTGTTGGTGCATTGAGCGTTTTCGATCATTTCTAGTCGCGCAAGAATCCGAGGACCTGAAGCGCTCAAGCACCGGGGGCCAATCAGTCGCGAGGGTAACATCGAGTTCTGCGCTCGGCGTGCGCAGGTCATCGCGGCGACGGTTTACATTATTACGGCGCTCAGTCTCTTTGAACGTCCCGAACGCCGCCAACGTGTAACGTAGTCTCGGGTTTCGATCATCCCGTGATGAAAGGGGGGCCATGAATAGGAATTTGTGGCATCATGCGTCTACGGAGACCCGTGCGAATATCATGGCGGCGTTCTTCGCAAGAATGAGCCAATAATTAAAGGGAGAAGCACTTATGCGATCCACCACGACCACTCTGGGATCACTGCCCAGCGCGCAGTCGAACGCATCCTCTCACCCTCATAATAACTGGACCAGCGCTAACAGGCGTCACGACGGTCTGTTCTTTTATCTGGTGGGCCTGCTAGCCCTGGCATCACTTGCCAGTGGCTGTACCACATTGGGCCCCGATTACGAAAAGCCTAAAGCGGCAGTATCGCAACAGTGGATCGACATAGACGCGCCGCGCGTGAACAGTACGCCGGCGGATCTCGCCGATTGGTGGACGGTTTTTAGGGACCCGGCGCTCAACTCCCTGGTCGAGATGGCGTACAACCAAAACCTCACTCTACGGATCGCGGGATTGCGTATCCTCGAGGCGCGCGCGTCCCTGGGGATCGCGACTGGCAGCAGGTATCCGCAAGTGCAACAGGTGAATGGCAGTGTGACCACGAACCGCCTCAGCAAAAATGACCCGGGCACCAAGGCCGCCGATCGGCGTTTCGATAGCGCGGACGCGAGCTTTGATGTCGCCTGGGAGATCGATTTCTGGGGCCGGTTTCGGCGTGCCATCGAATCGGCAGAGGCGCAGCTCGATGCCTCCATCGCCGATTACGACGATGTCATGGTGGCCCTTGCCGCCGAGGTCGCTCGCTCGTATATATTGATTCGCACTTTCGAGGAGCGCATCACACTTGCCGTGCAAAACGTCGTGGCCCAGGAGCGCGCGCTTCGCATCGCAAACGTGAAGTTTCGAAACGGCGCCGTGACCGAGCTCGATGTGCAACAGGCCAGAACGATACTTAGTAATACGGAGGCGACGGTCCCCGGCTTCGAGACCAGCCTGCGCCAGGCGAAAAACGCACTCTCTGTTTTGCTGGGTTTGACGCCCCGAGATCTCAGCGGTCTGCTCCAGGGTCCGGCGCCGATACCCGCTGCACCTTTTGAAGTCTCGACCGGCGTGCCGGCCGAACTTTTGCGGCGTCGGCCCGATGTCCGCCGCGCCGAGCGATTCTTGGCGGCACAAAGCGCCCAGATCGGTGTTTCCATTACTGATCTCTATCCGCGCTTTTCGCTCGTCGGTTCGGTGGGCTTTCGTACGAGTGATTCGAGTGAGACCAGCTTCACGATGGATAGTGGGCTCGGTGATCTGTTTGATTCAGATAGCGCAGCCGGCTTTCTCGGGCCGTTTTTCTCTTGGAATATCTTTAACTATGGCCGCATCAAGAACAACATTCGTGTGCAGGATGCCCGCTTTCAACAACTGCTGATCAACTACCAGAACACGGTCTTAACGGCACTCGCCGAGACGGAAAACGCGATCGTCGCCTACTTGAGGTCCCACGAGCAGGCGAAGTTTCTTGGGGAAAGCGTCAAAGCGGCCCAACGCTCCGTGCAGCTCTCCTTGATCCAATACCGTGAAGGGACCACCGACTTCGATCGTGTACTCAGTACTCTGACGCAGCAAGTGCAACAGCAGGACGCGTTCGTCTCAACGAGCGGCACTATCGCGACCAATTTGGTCGCGATGTACAAGGCGCTCGGCGGCGGTTGGCAGGTGCGTGGCGAGCGCAAGATCGAAGATTACGTGCCCGAGGAGGACAAGCAACAACTTCGCGCCCGCACCAAGTACTGGCGCAAGGTGTTACCAGCCTCGACGGAAGCCAAGTGATGCTGCAAAACTTGCAGATGTCTACAACCCGCCCACGAAGGTGAGTACGGCATAGAGCAGAGGAGTAAAAGCATGACGTCGACCAGAAATCAACGTTCAATAAGATTGGGAAACGCCGTATTCGCGGTAGTGCTGACCCTGCTCGTGGCCGGATGTGGCAAAGAGGAAGCGCCCGAGCAAATTGTCGCCCGTCCGGTAAAGGCGATTAAAGTCGGTGACGTCGCGCAAGTGGGTGGACGATCGTTCCCGGGACAGGCGAAGGCGACGCAAGAGGTGAATCTTTCTTTCCGTGTATCGGGCCCGTTGATCACATTCCCGGTCAAGGTGGGCGATGAAGTCGAAGAGGGTCGG
>CAXMNC010000184.1:0-3610 GCA_964194625.1 Acidiferrobacterales bacterium | reverse complement strand
AAAAACTATTCTTATTCTGGAATTCGCATGAAACCTCTTCCTTGGAACGCTCCTTTATTAACGATTAAACAGGGCGTTGATGCTGAAGCCGGAGTTAAATTTAATAGCGTTTTATTGAATTTATATCGCAATGAACGTGATTCGGTAGCGTGGCATAGCGATGACGAACCGGAACTAGGTAAAAATCCGATAATCGCTTCGATCAGTTTAGGAGCGACGCGTCGGTTTGTCTTGAAGCACAAAAGCGAAAAACGTCTTCCCAAAATCGAACTGGAATTGTCACATGGAAGTCTACTTCTGATGCGAGGTCCTACGCAACATCACTGGGTACATGCAATTCCTAAATCTAAGATTCCTGTTGGACCGCGTCTCAATTTAACTTTCCGGATTATTCATTAGAATCGGATAGTATCCGGCGGCGAAAAGCGCCGCCTAACCATGTGCCGGAACGAACCTCTGCCCAACCCCCGCATCCATGCGGGGGTTGGGCAGGAGGTCGATCAGCACGCCGTTAGAAAGCATCACTCTGGTAGGACTCATCTATAGAGCCGCCTATGCTCCCACGACGCCATCGGCTTCTTATCCCGCCACAGGCCTAATCTTGCGTCGCGTGCTTTGCGTTCCGCTTCAGCATAAAGCCGCTGGGCTGGTTCCCGCTGTGTATGTGTTGGCTTTCTACTTAAAGTACCGCCTATGCTCCTGGGCAACGACATGACCGCAGGGTGGAGATATACTGCAAGTAAGACGTTCAATTATTGTTAGGCAACCGCACCGACACCGGAGAAGAAACGATGCCGTCTACGCACGAGCCGCATCCAGTGCACCGAAAAGCCGAAATTGCGGAGTTTGTATGGAAACAGATCCGGATCGTTCTAGAGAAGGAGCGGGACCGGATATACGAAGAGATCAGGGGTTACCCGCCACCGATTTCGGCCTGCGACGAGCAGTTTAACTACCTACTGGAGCAACGCACACAGGTTTCTCGCGAATTGGCTCGAATGAACGAAGCGGCCAGGACGCCTCTTCCGCTAATGGCCTGCAGCAAGTTACTCGATGAGCTCGTTGCATCATCCGATCTCATTGCCGGTGAAACCGAGCAGAAGCTTCGATCCTACTTGCGCGAAGGCGGCCGCCTAACAACGTGATGGGTCTCGGGAGACGTTACAGTAGGTAATACCTCCACCGGGGCAAAGCAACGCAGCCCATCTTGGTTAGACAGTAGGTTGTCGCGGATTAAAGAATCGTGGAGGCTGCGGTGGCAGCTTTTGCGGTGGCAGCGGTGGCAGAATGATTTCGATGTTAAAATCTCCCAGGTCATCAAAGGATTTGCGAGCAAATGGGTTCTTTATCTTCACCATGGCGTTTTCTTCAATGGCCTCGTCGATCAGGTTTTGTAGCTTCTCGGCCAACTGCGTTCGCCAAGGCAGCTTATAATAACGCGGCTCGAGTGAACGGTCGAGTCTGAGCCACAGATATATCGCTTTTCCTTCATCGAGACTCACGCCGAGTACCGTGGCCTCATCCACGTGGCGTTTGAACCACTCGTGCTCCATGGGTTTCGGCTGACTTAAGATCTCGGTCAACCCAAGGTAGGCAAGCGGAATAAAAAGCGCCGTTACCACGACCGCGGTGGCACGTATCAGCGTTGCGCGCGGTGCCCAGATTGCGATTGTCGCGAGCAGCGCCGCGACGCCAATAGAGGCGGCGAACAGCAGTATCAATGTATCCATATTTACGATGACGCGGTCACTAGCCGACGCCTCAGTGTCGTCACGCTGCCCGGTAGCAGTTCACCGCGCTCGTCCAGCTTAAACCGAAAAGCGGTTTCCTCCTGGTTGCGACGCGTGAGTTCCACCTTTGTCTGAAGTACCGGCCGCAAATCGTCGTACTTCTGCCGCACGCTGATTACGACCGTCACAGCGACCGTCACCCCGGCTGGCAACGGACCATACATATGGACGTTGGCAATGTATTCACCGGCAGGAATGCCACGGCTGTAGGACACTTCGTAGTTCCGGTCCGTGGGGTCCCCCTCTAGTCCGAGATCATCACGCAACAGATTGAAATAATGGCTGTGTTGGTTGAAAAAACCCACCGGTACGTCGCCCGGTGCCTGTACCCAGAGGTCAACATCCACCGGCAGATCGTTGGGCCAGTGCATTTCGACGACCACGTTACCAGGTGCACGATGATCTTGGCTTTGCTGCTCGGTCTTGCTCAAGTGTGGTAACAGCATGATCACCATCGCCACGAACCCCACGAGCGCTAACATGAGCACATCGCGGAACACCGTTCCAGCGGCGTCGCTCTCGAACTCGTCAACTTCCCACACGGCGCTCCCCTAGTTCCACGATGGCGCTAAACAGATGTACCGTGCCAGTAACGAGAATGCCATGATTAATCATCAGCCATACGTGAAGCACGGCGCCGATCAAGGTGGTGTACAACGCTATTGACATACCCTGGATCAGAGTTGCCACCATCGGTGCGATATTGTCCACAGTTGCGGATAGTTCCGGATTTACCCCAGACAGCGCAACGATGAACCCGATAACCGTCCCCACCAGCCCACAAAAGACCAGTATATTAGCAATCTGCCGCACAATTGAGATGTAGTTATTCATTCGCAGGCGCAATGAATTAGCAATAATGGAACGACTTTCCGCCGAGTAGTCATGGGCGGCGGCAAGATATTTGCCCGCTGCGGATGCGGGCCTAGGTGTACCGGCTCTAACGTCATTGAGCTCCACGCTTGTGCGCCAGATCTTAGCCCCGCAAAGGATCATGCCGAACAGGAAAACACCAAAGATGCCCAGCGACAGCCACATGGTGTAGTCGACAAATGCGCCTTCTAGCCAACCTTGCAGAAAGACGGCGACCAGCAATCCAAAGGCCACAATGTTGACCAGCGCAAAGCGCAACACCAGCAGGTACCGGTGTAGCAGGCCGGTTGTCTCCACGGCACCGACTTCCGATTTACCGTCGTCTGTATGCCACTGGTCGGATGCTAACGCCATGATATTTAGTCACCGGAATCACGCGCACTAGAGGTCTATTCCTTGTCACAGATGAAGCGATAGATCTTGGTGAAATCAGCACCGGGCGATGACCGTACAAAACGTCTCCACACGTCAGCGCATACCGCGCTAAGGGCATCGGGCTGCCCATCTGTCTGCACGCTCTCTAAGTACAGTTTTAGATCCTTCATGAAGAGTGTGTTGTTGAACCCAGCGTCATAGGTCTCAGTCAAGATACGGTTAGGGAACTTGTCTGAGGTCGCCGTGTTCTGCCCCGTCGAGACGTTCAGTACGTCGAGCATCGCCTTCATCTCAAGACCCTGGGACAGGCCAAAGCAAATGGCTTCGCTTGTGGCCGTCATGGCGATGCCAGATAAAAAATTGTTCGCAAGCTTCATCGCCTGTCCCTGCCCCGCTTTGGTGCCAACATGAAACGGGTTCTGAGACATCGCCTTCAGCATGGGTAGGAGTCTCTCATAACTAGCGCGAGGCCCCGCAACCATGGTGGAGATAGTCCCCGCGATGGCCCCGGCTACACCACCTGATACGGGCGCGTCGATATATTCGATACCGACAATCTTTAGTCTCTGACA
>CAXMNC010000183.1:0-4046 GCA_964194625.1 Acidiferrobacterales bacterium | reverse complement strand
TACTGCGCAAAGCCGGTGTTCAGCCCGACAGTCAAATCGCATATATGTGGTATACACTCGCCGTATCAAATGGAGATGAGTCTACACTGAGTGCCCGAGATTACTACGTTGCTGAGCTGTTAACGGATAACGAAATCGCCCAAGCCAAGCAAATGGCCCGCGACTGGAAGCCCGGTGACTGCCCGAGCGCCGAGCATCGGCTGGGGCCGCCTGGGGAAACTTGAATCCGGCATCACTACAGCCATCAGAGCTGAGACTGCGGTGGGAGACCGCGCACAGGGCCGGTCAGAGCGTTTTTCTCGGAAATGATGAAGCCTTGCTTCCCCCGCGCCTGGACCAGCCTGCAGACAGCCCAAACGTATAGAATTGGACTTAGGAAAAATCCAGGTAATCCGCTGTCTTATTATTTGTTAATTACTTGGAGAGATACGGTACGATTGGCGCCCCCAAGGGGATGCGACTCAATTCCGGTGCTGCGTGGAACCTCGACCTCGAGGGTTCAGAACCGCCGAGCGGCAAGCAACTAGGCGGGCTCGCCCACCGCGCGAGTGCGCTCCCTACGGCTGCTTTGTGGTTGGCGGGCTACTTCACTGTAGTCGCTTAATCTGGCAAACGTACGCGCGCATTGGTACGGAGCCGCTGACTGGATCGATGTCATCATGGCCGATCACGAGATTGAAATTGGCGCTGTCCGAACCGAATGGTTCGAATCCGGGAGCATCGATTTCCGGGCAAGCCTGCCACCATCCGTGCTGCCCACAAACCACTTGCGGATCTAACGACTTATCGAAACGCGCCCGGGCACGCACCCGGCCTTTGGGTGTTTCGATTGTGACCCAGTCGCCGGCTTCGATCTCGCGCGTCGCCGCCGCCGTTGGATGAAGATCGACCTGCGGATCGGGCGCCCGGCGCCGCAAGCTCGGCAGGCCACGGTGCTGACTTTCGCAATAAAGCGAATCTTTGGCACAGGTCAGGATCAAAGGATAACGTGACACAAGATCCGGCCTCGACTCGGGCCCGACCAGGGGTTCCTCATAGTCCGGGAGCGCCGGATAGCCTTCCTTCAACAAGGTCTCCGAGTAGAACTCGACTTTGCGCGAAGGCGTATCGAAACCGCGCGGCACATCGTCCGTGTGCTCGGCATATTTCTTATGACGGGTTTGCAGCGGCACCCTCACGCCGGCCGGATTGTTCCGCAAGGTTTCCAGCGCCACCCCACTAGGCGCCAGTTGGTGGCGATAGGCGGCATCGATATCCCCGTCCCAGAAAAGGTGGCCGAAGCCAAGGCGGCACGCGAGATCGAAAGCGATCTGGACATCCGAGCGTGCTTCCCCTCGAGGTTCGACCAGCTTCTTGCGTAATTGGATCAAGGAACAGGCCGATTCGCTTGTCTCGAAGCCGATTTTCAACCCTTCGGATTCGAACGGGCTGGTCGTCGGCAGGACAATATCGGCCATCTCCGCGCTCGGGTTCATGAATAGATCGACATGGAGGTGAAAATCCAGGGCGGCCAGGGCCTTGCGCCCGCGCTCGACATCGGCATGTGCGACGAGCAGGTTCGAGCCGAAACTGACGAGGCCACGGACGGCATAGGGTTGTTGGTCCAGAATCGCCCGATAAATATCCGCCGACGTGACATGATCATAGCGTGAAGGACCGAGTGGGCGGTCCGCGAGCCCCAAGGTCTTGGCGCGCTGCTCGGCCGACAACAGCTCGTCGCCCTGGACGTTGGCGCTGGGCACCGCCGGAAATTGGACATTGCCTCCTTTAACATCGAAGCTTCCGGTCAGCGCGTAAACCAGGCCGATCGCACGCGCAATCTGGGTCGCGTTGGACTGTTGCTCGAGCCCGCTCCAGGCCATGTATGCGACCGGCCGCGCCTGCCACAGCATTTGCGCGGCTCGTACTACTTGCTCGGCCTCGACCCCGGTGATCCTTTCGACGACATTCGGATCATAGCGGGCGCAAAGTTCGGTCACGAGCTGGAACGCGGGTCGGCAAGTCACGGGGCCCTGTAAGGTCTCGACGTTAAAGCTGCCGGATAGGGCGAGCTTTGCGGTATCTGCAGCGTAGCTGCCCAGACTTGGGTCATAGGCAACTGGCCGCCCATCGCTCTCATCCCAGGCCAGATAATTCTCTGCCGAACCAGTTCGGGCGAGATCCCGTTCGCGAAGAAACCGACCCGTATCGGCGCGGATCAGCAGCGGGCCATTGGTCCAATCGCGAACGAAGTCGTCTTCGTACCATCCCTGGTCGATCATCACATGGGCGAGACCGAGTGCCAGGGCGCCGTCACTGCCCGGTCGGACCCGTAACCACTGATCGGCCTTGCGTGCCAGCCCGGCGTTGCGCGGATCTACGACGATCAAGCGCGCGCCGCGTTTTTGTGCGGCCACAGTCGCCGTGGCATGGGCGATCCGGGACACCGTCGGGTTATAGCCCCAGAACAGAATGCAGCCAGCATTCTCCAAGTCGGGCATACAGTCAGCGGGAAGTCCGACCCCATAGGAATAGAGGTTGGCAAGGTAGCGCCCCCAGCCGCAAAGCTCCATCGAAATGGAATGATTGGGGCTGCCGAAAGCCCGCCTCAAGCGACGGACCCAATCCACCGCATCCGACAGGGCGGAAGTGGAAGGGGAGGCGTTGTTGAAGGCGACGGTCTCGGGACCAAAGCGGTCCGACAGCTCCGTCAGTTTTTTCGCCACCGTGTCGAGCGCCTCATCCCAACTGATCCGCTGCCAACCGGGATCGGCATGGCCCTTCGGGCGCGTCCGCTTCATCGGGTAAAGCAGCCGATCGGGATGATAGACAAGCTCCGGCGCAACTTTTCCCTTGATGCAGAGCGCCTTGCCCGTCGGATGTGACGGATCCGGCTTCAGGGCCACAAAGCGGCCGTTCTCGACGGTTGCGATCGCGCCACAGCGCGAGATGCACAAGGCGCAGAAACTCGGAACCTGCTTAGTCGTTGGAGCGTCGGCAGACATCACAATTTACCTTTGTGTCATCTAGAGTATGGTGAGCCCAGTGCACCTCGGGTTTGCAGTCTAGCAAATTATTTGCTCTAGACGATCGGACCTTCGGGGTGCAAGGGCGCAGGGGGCTCCGTTGCACCCAACTAGTGGAACGTTAGCGTCCCCAAGGGGGATTGTACGTTATGCTAGTCGCCTAATGTTGCCATTCGAAACAGCTGCCTAATCTGTTCGGCATCAACAATGGGGCACGGAAATCTCTAATCCGACAGCCCTGCCTTATTGTCACCGGCAGAATTCCAACGGGTGCTGGACAATACCAAGGCAAAGTGGCAGTTGATCATCAAAATGGCGGGACTTACCGGCTTGCGGCAAGGCGAACTGATCGGGCTGCCGTGGAAATATGTCGACTTCGACAAGCGCAAGGTATACGTCCGCCAACAGCACACGGCGGGACGCTTCTCCACCCTGAAAACCAAGAAGTCCAGGCGCGACGTGGGGCTGTCGGTGGAGCTAACTAATGAGTTGCGCGAACACAAGCTGGCGTCCAAGTGGGCAAAGCCGGACGATCTGGTATTCGCCACCACCGTCGGCAAGCCACAGAGCCTCAAATACCTTATGGCTGGCTGGAAGGCTGCCCTGCGCCTGGCAAAGCTACAGGAGCGGACGTTCCATTCCTTGCGCCATACCTATGCGAGCACGCTCATTCGCAACAACGTCAACATGAAGATCGTTTCAACACTGTGCGGCCATTCCTCCATCATGATCACGATGGACGTGTACGGGCACCTTCTCCCGGACGAAACCGACGGCATCGCGGATGTGCTGGCGGATGAAATGCTGGGAGGCGGAGAGAAATAGTGATAGCAGGATGGTAGCAACAGAGACTTTAGAAGGGTTTTCCAATGTCCCCAAATTTGGCGCAACTTGCCGAACTGCGAGCGATCATGCGCATCAGCGGCCCCCTCGCGGCCGCCTATCTGGCGGAGATCGCCATGGGCATCACGGACATGTTGTTCGTAGGCCGGCTGGGCAGCGTCGAGCTGGCGGCGGTGGGGCTTGCCTCCAGCGTCTTGT
>CAXMNC010000182.1:0-31816 GCA_964194625.1 Acidiferrobacterales bacterium | reverse complement strand
CAGCATGGCATTCTTTAACGCGTGGCGGTTGATGATGAGCTTCTCCAGCAGCCCCTTCGCACGCGCGGTGCGAATGTAGTCCTCGCGCAATACCTCGAGCATGGCCGAGCGCGTCATGCGCGTGGCCACCGCCGAGTAGCGATAACCGGTCGCTATCGCGGGCCAAATAAGCTGTGAAAGATTACGGATCGGATCCTCAAAAGGCGACACGTAATCGATTGGCGGCATCCACGGGGTGCCAAACCATTGCTGGGTGACGATCAACAGCCCAAGGATGATCATGATACCGAGCCAAAAGGACGGGATGGCGATACCGGCAATGCTGAAAGTACGCACCACGTAATCGATCCAGGTGTCCTGCATGATGGCAGAGATCGTCCCGAGCGGGATGGCAATGATCACTGACACAATGGTGGCCATGATTGCGACCTGCAGCGAAAGCCTGAAGCGCAGACCGATTTCATAGGTGACCGGCCTGCCAGTCCACATAGAGTCGCCGAGGTCGCCGGTGAAATAGCCACCGATAAAATCAAGAAACTGGCTGTCGAAAGAAAGGAACAGCGGCCTGTCCAGACCAAGATTTTTCTGACAGAGCTCAATCTCCGCCGGATCGGCGTACAAACCGGTGCCGGCCAGGCGAATTTCACAGGGGTCTCCCGGAACCAGACGCAGCAGCACAAAGATGAGCACCGCCGCACCGAACAGCGTCGGGATCATCAACAGCAGGCGCTTAACGATGTAGGTGTACATCAGACGACGCACATCCGCGCCCCACCACCGGGCGGGGCGCGGGTGTGGGATGGTTTACATCAACGACTTATCTAACCAGACGTTGTCGAGCTGCTGGTTGAGATAATGGCTCGGGGCGATCTTCCACCCCTTCACGAACGAGCGATGGGGATTGATCTTGTACCACCACAGCGTGACCGCCATGTGCGCCCCGTCATTCAGCGCGAGCGTCTCGTACTGGCGAATCAGCTTGCGCTGGGTAGCCTCGTCCCCGCTGCGAAGCAGCTTGTCGTAGATCTCCTCGAGCGCCGGGTCCTCAAAACTGGCGTAGTTGTTGCCGGCACTACCGAGGAATTTCGAGATGTCGGCGATCGGATTGATCACGGACTGGCAGTTGAAGTCCATGGAGACGTCGAAGTCCTTCTTCTTGCGCAGCGTGTCATAGAACGCAGGGCTGGGCTGTACGCGCTGAGTGACTTTCAGGCCGGCTCGCCGCCACTGGTCGATCATCCAGGTTCCTACTACCTTGTAGGGCTGATCGACGCCTCGGTTGTGGAACTCAAAGGACATCTCTGGGACACCCGCTTCTTTAAGCAGCCGCTTCGCCTCGGTGCGGGATTTCTCTATATCCGGCCAGTAGCCCGCGATCTTTTGCAGCTCGTCCTTGGTCGCCGCCAGTGGATGGCTCGGGAACACGACGCCGCCCACGGTCTTCACGATGGCGATCCTTGACAGGTACTTGGAGCCGGCCCAGCGATCGAGGCTGAGCGTAAGCGCCCTGCGCACCCGCGGATCATCGAATGGCTTGCGCTGGTGGTTGGGCGTCATCTGCAGCGCGCAGTTCCAGTCGCTCTCCTGCACCGTGATCTTGTCGCCCAGCGCCGCTACCAGGTCGTCACGGGCCTTCGGCGGAAAGCCACGGAACTCGATTGCCGCGCGGCCCCCGCGGATCGCCTGCAAACGCACCGCCATCTTGGACGCCGATATCGCCTTGTAGCCATCGAGGTAGGGCTGACCCTTGTGATGATAGTTGGGATTGCGCTTACCTTGGACAAACGAGCCCGGCTGGTGCTCCACGAAGATGAACGGGCCACTGCCGTTTATGTTCTTCTGGTGCCATTTGTAGCCGTGCTCGTCCAGATCCTTCTTGCTGTAGACCCAGTGGTAGGGGTCGGCGAGCGCTGGAATGAAGGCGCCTGACGGGAACTGCAGCTTGAACACCACCGTGTACTTGCTCGGCGCAGACACGCTTGCCACCGACTTGAAGAAGGCCTTGCGCGCACTCGGGATACCGTCGGGCGGGAAGATGATCTTGTCGAAGGTGGCCTTGATGTCCGCGGCCGTCAACGGCGTGCCGTCATGGAACTTGACACCCTTTCTGATCTTGAAGGTGAACTTGGTGCCACCCTCGGTCGCTGTGGGAACCTTGCCCTCGCACAGGTCACAGACAAAGTCTGTTGCCGACTGCGGGTTCTCGGGGTTCACCCTGATCAGTACGCTGTAAAATGGCGCGATCGGGTGGATCACGCCGAAGGTGGTCTCGCGGTGGCCATCGTAAGACGGGATCTTGCTTCCGACCACGAAGTTTAGGATCCCCCCTTTCTGCGGTTTCTCCGCCGCTGACGCGGGCCCGACAACACCGAGGCCAAAGGCAAGCACGGCCGCCATGGCGATGGCAATTCTTGGACTGAACCGTTTCATATTAACTCCTCCTGTGTTTGTCTTTCTTGGCAATTATGTTGAAAACGCCCCTCCGTGGACTTCCCAACTCGACCCCAGAAGATGCGATTTCCGGGAACCCTTTTCTTTCAAAGACTTGAGGGTCTTTGAAACGAACGACGGGGGACATATATTCCGCGCATACGCGCTGTTTTGCAACACCCGCCTATAGGTGTTTTTGGTCCTCCCGAGGTGCGCCCCACAGGCGCTCATACCTCGGTACAGGCGACCCAGTGACCCGGTCTAAGCTCGCGCAGCACAGGTGTGTCACGATGGCAGCTTTCCACCGCCAGCGAGCATCGAGGATGAAACACGCACCCGCTTGGTGGATTGATCGGGCTTGGCACCTCGCCCATGAGGACCTGGTGCTTGCGCTCGGCCTCGACAGTGGGGTCCGGTACCGGCACCGCCAATAACAGCGCCCGCGTGTACGGGTGCATCGGGTTGTCGAACAGCTCGTCAGAATCAGCGAGCTCCACGACTTTGCCGAGGTACATCACCGCCACACGGTCGCAGAGGTGATGGACGACGCTGAGGTCATGGGCGATGAATAGATAGGTGAGGTTAAATTCCCTGCGCAGGTCTTCGAGCAGGTTGATCACCTGCGCCTGGATCGAGACGTCGAGAGCGGATACGGCCTCGTCACAGATGATGAAGTCGGGCTTCAGGCTCAGCGCCCGCGCAATGCCGACGCGTTGCCGCTGACCACCGCTCATTTCGTGCGGATAGCGGTCGGTAAATTTCGCCGGGAGGCCGCAGATCGAAAGCAGCTCCACGATGCGCTTACGGCGTTGTCTGGCGTCAGGGTAGACGGCGTGGACACGCATGGGCTCACCGAGGATGTCGCCTATTGTCATGCGTGGATTCAACGAGCTGTAAGGATCCTGGAATATGACCTGGATCTTCCGGCGTACCGGGATCAAGGCCTTTTGATCGAGTTTCTCCAGATTGGCACCTTCAAAGACGATCTCGCCGGAGGTGGGTCGCTCGAGCTGCAGGATACAGCGCCCGGTGGTCGTCTTGCCGCAGCCGGACTCACCAACCAGACCCAGGGTTTGACCTTTGCGGATGGTGAAGCTTACGCCGTCCACCGCTTTTACGTTACCGATGGTCTGGTGAAAGACGACGCCCTCGGTGACCGGGAAGTATTTCTTGAGGTTGCGGACCTCCAGCAACACCTCGCCCTTGCCGACCGATCTCAGAGCAGGTGCTGCTTGGACTGTTGCGGTCTGCGCGTTCACGAGACTGCGCTCTTGTCAGCGTCGAGCTCATGGCTGCGAAAACACGCGGCTTTCTGCCCATCGCCGACATGTTCCAGCGGCGGTATCTCATCGGCACACCGGTCTATGGCCCAACGGCAGCGCGGCCGGTAGGCGCAGCCGTTGTCGAGCCGGGTGAGGTCGGGCGGCTGCCCTTCGATAGGCACTAGCCGCTGTCCTCTATGCCGATCCATGCGCGGCACCGAGCTGAGCAGACCGATGGTGTAGGGATGGCGCGAATGGTGATAGATCTGCGCCGCGCTTCCTTCCTCGACGATCTTGCCCGCGTACATGACGTTCACCCGGTCGGCGTAGCGGGCCACGACACCCAAGTTGTGCGTGATAACAATCAGCGCGACCCTGAGGCGCTTCGTCAGATCCTTCATGAGCTGCAGGATCTGCGCTTGGATCGTGACATCGAGCGCCGTCGTGGGC
The DNA here is from genome assembly GCA_964194625.1 of Acidiferrobacterales bacterium. Taxonomy (GTDB): domain Bacteria; phylum Pseudomonadota; class Gammaproteobacteria; order Acidiferrobacterales; family SPGG2; genus SPGG2. The sequence goes on along the minus strand of CAXMNC010000182.1, from coordinate 27,674 downwards.
TCATCAGCGATGATAAGCTTCGGTTCACAACTCAACGCCAAGGCAATCATCACGCGCTGGCGCATGCCACCGCTGAAATGGTGGGGGTACTGTTTGAGTCGCCGCTCGGCATCCGAAATGCCGACCATTCCGAGCAGCTCTACGGCTCGCGCTGTTGCCTTTGCGCCCGTGACTCGCAGATGGTGCTGCAGGGTTTCGGTGAGCTGAAGCCCGATGGTGAGTACGGGATTGAGTGAGGTCATGGGTTCCTGGAACACCATGGCAATCTGCCGGCCGCGCACGCGACGGATCTCTGCATCGCTTAGCTCGAGCAGATTCTTACCCATGAAGCGAATGCTGCCACCCACAATGCGCCCCGGGGGCCAAGGGATGAGCCGCAGGATCGAGAGCGCGCTTACGGACTTGCCGCAGCCGGATTCACCGACAACGGCGACGGTCTCGCCCTCGTCGACGTCGTAGGAGACGCCGTCGACGGCCTGCACAATACCGGCCGAGGTGAAGAACTGCGTGCGAAGATTGTCAATTTCTAGCAGCTTGGCCATCCGCCCACCTTATTCTTCATCCGAATCATTGCCTACGAGGCCGTCGAACCCGAAACCGTAGGGGCTCGACGCTCTAATGTCAATCGGTGCGCCGCCAGCCTAAAATCCTCGTACATCCCCGTGCCGGACCTAGTCCGACGCGCGGCCCGCGGCCATTCCCACGACCGTTTGTTTATCCGCGGGCAGTAACGGTGCGGCGACGACCACCGTTGCCGCCAGACAACCGAGAATCACGAAGAGCCAGAAAAAACCGCCCGTGAACTCGTAGATTAACGCCACCATCGGCACCGCCAGCGCGCTTATACCCAGCGACAGTACGCACTTGGCGCCAAAGGCGGTCCCCCGCCATGTGCGCGACGAGTAGCCAGCGAGCAGCACATTCACCACCGGCACCGCACTGGTGTCGACAAACACGGCGGTGGTGATGACGAAAACAACGGCAGGCGGTCGAGGTTAGCCGGCACATTACACCATAGACCCACTTGATTTGCCTTTATATTATGATGTGTGGTCCGGGCGCTGTGCATCGTACCGGAAAAGGCATGGGGCCGCAGTGCCGTTTCGACCACAACCTCTGCTGCTTGATGCAATGAGATGATGCGCGCGTGCTGCCGGTGAAAGCGGATCCCTCGATTTGCCCGACCCGGCGGGTAGTCATGATCTGCCGGATTCGCGCAGCATCAGGCAACCGAACCGGTGTTTGTGTGTCTGAGCCCGTGGAGGAAATAGAAGTATGGAACCCATGGTTGAAGTCAAGAACCTATCGAAGCGTTTCGGCCCGATAATCGCCGTGGACCATGTGTCCTTCCGGGTGGGCCGCGGCGAAGTGCTCGGCTTCCTCGGTCCCAACGGTGCTGGGAAATCCACCACGATGAGGTTGATCACTGGTTTTCTAGTCCCGGATTCCGGTACGGTGATCGTCAGCAGCAACGATATTGCGCTTGCGCCGATCGCGGTGAAGACACGCATCGGCTACTTGCCAGAAGGTACCCCCCTTTACACCGACATGACACCCTGGGGTTTTCTAAGTTTCGTTGCTGAAATTCGCGGCTTTCGCGGAGAAGAGAAGCGCCGCCGCCTTGAGCAGACCATTGGCAAGGTGCATCTTGAGCAGGTGCTCGAACAGCCCATCGGCACCCTATCCAAGGGCTTCAAGCGTCGGGTCGGGCTCGCCCAGGCTATTCTCCACGATCCTGAAATATTGATCCTAGACGAGCCCACCGACGGTCTCGACCCCAATCAAAAGCATGAGGTGCGCACCCTGATCCGCAACATGGCCGAGGAGAAGGTCATTATCCTTTCTACGCACATCCTGGAAGAAGTGGAAGCGGTATGCACTCGCGCCATTATTATTGCGCGAGGCAAGATCGTGTGTGACGGGACGCCGGCGGAGCTCGAGGCGCGTTCACGTGTACACAATGCGGTCACGCTCGCCGTGCGCGGTGGCACGGCTAACGGCACAGGCCGAGAGTTGCGTGCTTTGTCTGGTGTGCAGTCGGTCGAGGTTCTCGGTCAAGTAGACGACCTCCTCCGCTTCCAGATCTACCCCAAAGACGGTCAGTCACTTGTGGCTACGGTGAGTCAGGCCGCGCGCGAACACGGGTGGAAAGTTGAGGAGCTGCACGTTGAGCGTGGACGCCTGGACGAGGTTTTTCGTTCAGTCACGACCGGCAAGTTGGTCACGTCGTAAGGAGGTGCGGGTATGACCAACATCTGGATTGTTTTCAAACGCGAGCTCGCTAGCTACTTCATGACTCCCATCGCGTATGTCTTTATCGTGATTTTTCTTTTCCTAAGTGGCGTATTCGCTTTCTACCTCGGTAACTTCTTCGCCCGTGGGCAAGCTGATCTGGAACCGTTTTTCACCTTTCATCCATGGTTGTATCTGTTCCTCATCCCGTCGCTGGCGATGCGCCTGTGGGCCGAAGAGCGCCGGGGTGGAACGATGGAACTGCTGCTCACACTGCCGATTACCATACCGCAGGCCGTGCTCGGCAAGTTCTTGGCTGCCTGGGTCTTTACCGGTATTGCGTTGGCGCTGACGTTCCCGATGTGGCTAACCGTGAACTATCTTGGTGACCCAGACAACGGGGTTATCTTCGCAAGTTACCTTGGCAGCTTGCTGATGGGCGGTGCCTTCCTGGCAATCGGAGCCTGTGTCTCCTGTTTGACCAAGAATCAAGTCATCGCGTTTGTTGTGACCGCCGTTATCTGTTTGATCTTTGTGTTAAGCGGCTATCCATTGGTGCTTGACTTCTTCGGCAGTTGGGCGCCGCAGTTCCTGGTCGAGGTCATCAGTTCGTTCAGCTTTCTGAGTCATTTCAATGCGATTACGCAGGGCGTGATCGATATACGCGACTTTATCTACTTTGCATCGTTGATCACATTCTGGCTGTTTGCGAATGTCATCCTGATTGAGATGAAAAAAGCAGACTAGCAACAAGGAGAAGCGAACATGAAATCCAAGTGGCTTACGGCTACCGGCCTTGCGTTAGGCGTCGTGTTGCTGCTTGCCGTGAATATCTTCAGCAACACGGCTTTCACCTCCGTGCGTCTGGATTTGACGCAGAACAAACTCTATACGCTCTCTGAGGGTACGAGAAATGTTCTTTCCGCGCTGGACGAACCCATCACGCTACGCCTGTTCCTGTCGCGCGCATTGTTGACGCGATTGCCCAGCACTAATAGCTACGCCAAGCGCGTGCAAGATCTGCTACAAGAGTATCAGCGCGCTGCCGGTGGCAAGCTACTGGTAAACGTCATCGACGCAGAGCCGTTCTCCGAAGAGGAGGACCGTGCCGTCGGGCATGGTCTACACGGCATCCCGCTTGACGAAGAGTCGATATTCTATTTCGGGTTGGCGGCCACCGACTCTACCGACGAGGAGGAGGCGATCCCATATCTTTCCACAGAGCGTGAGGAGTTTCTCGAATACGATATTACCCGCCTGATTCATCAGGTCGCCCATCCCAAGCAAAAGGTCGTTGGACTGATCAGCTCACTGCCTATAGAAGGCACAAATCCGCAAGCGGCGCTAATGGGCAGACCGCCCGAGCCATGGATGGTCTTGACGCAAATGCGTCAGCTTTTTGAGGTAAGGACGCTAGGCAATGACATTACCGAAGTTGCGGAGGACGTAGACGTCCTCATGCTGGTGCATCCCAAGAGGCTCAGTGATAAGACTCTCTACGCTATCGATCAGTTCATTCTTCGAGGCGGCCGTGCGCTGGTGTTCGTCGACCCCCACGCCGAGGCCGATCAGGGCGGACCGGCGAGCCTAATGGGCATGGGTCCGTCGGGACGTAGTTCCGAACTCGGCAGACTATTGACTGTGTGGGGTCTAGAACTGGTGCCGTCGAAGGTAATAGGTGACTTGCAGTGGGCCACGAAAGTGCGCTTCCAGCGCGAGGGGCGTCTGGTGCTGATCGACTATCCCGTCTGGATTAACCTGCCGCCAGCGCTCTTCAACCAAGAAGACATCGTGACGGCGAAGTTAGGCAACCTCGCGCTTGCTACCGCAGGACGACTGAAGGCGAAAACCGACGCTGGTGTGCAGGTGACTCCGTTGATTCAGTCAACTCCCAATGCAATGCAAATCGATACCGAACGTCTGGGTCTCCTGCACGACCCACAGGACATACTGCGCAATTATCGGCCAGAGGGCGAGCGCTTCATACTGGCGGCTCGCGTGACAGGTCCGGTAAATAGTGCCTTCCCCAACGGTCCGCCACCCGCGAAGGTGGACCAATCAGCAGGCGCGAAGGAAAGCGAAAACATTGGAAAAGAAGACGACACAGCTAAGCGCGAGCACCTGGCAAACTCCAAGGGTGACATCAATGTCATCGTCGTCGCCGATACAGACCTGTTGCAAGATCAGTTCTGGGTACAAGTGCAACAGTTGTTGGGTACCCAGATCGCTATACCGAGTGCCGCGAATGGAACATTCGTTGCCAACGCGCTCGATAGTCTGGCGGGAAGTAACGACCTCATCAGCATCCGTAGCCGCGGACATTTTAGCCGACCCTTTACCCGGGTCAACGCCTTGCGACAGGAAGCTGAGCTGCACTATCGCGAGAAAGAACAGCAACTCATTCAGCGGCTGGAGGAAACGGAACAGAACCTCACCGAACTGGAACGCAGCAAGCAAGGCGACAATGCGGTGATTCTGAGCGAAGCACAGCAACAAGAGATCGCCCGTTTCCGCGAGGAGAAAATCCAGATACGGAAGGAGCTCCGCAACGTCAGGCATGAATTGCGCAAGAACATCGAAAGCCTAGAGGGGTGGATGAAGTTCGTTAGTATCGGAATGATGCCTGTGCTCATTGGCATCGGCGGCATCGTTGTCGGCTCTTACCAGGTACGCCGCAGGAAGCGGGGTGTGATACATGGTAGAAGGAGTAAGCCATGAGAAATGGCAAGACGCTTGTTATTCTCGGCCTTGTCACACTCGCGGTTGTGTTGGCCGCCATATTTACCCGGCAAGAATCGACAGCAATTCCCCGCCAAGGCGAGCGACTGTTTCCGCAGCTAATGGCAAACATTAATGACACCACCGAGGTGGTGGGCGTGAGTAAAAACGAGACCTTCACGCTCACCCGGCGGGACGGTCATTGGGTCGTAAAGGAAAAATCGAACTACCCCGCCAACGCTAATAAAGTACGTCGACTCATCGTGGGCACGGCTCAATTCCGGCGCGTAGAACCAAAGACGCGCAATCCCGAGCTCTATGAGAAACTCGGCGTCGAGGGTATCAACAAGGAACAAGCGAAGTCCGTAAAAATCTCATTAAAGAATACGAGCGGTGCTGCATTGGCAGAATTCCTCCTCGGTGAGAGGCGTTGGTCACGGGGCGACCCAAGTCTAAGCGAGTATTACGTTCGACTTCCCGATGACCCGCAGGCGTGGCTAGTCGAAGGCAAAATACCGGACGACAAGTCGCCCACCAACTGGCTTGACGATGAGATTCTCGAGCTCGACTCGGCGCGCGTACGCGAAGTTCGCGTAACCCATCCTGACGGGGACAAGGTGACCGTGCGCCACAGTAAGCCCTCGGCCAATGACTATCAACTGCTGGGCCTACCTGAAGGTGCGGAGGTGGAGTTTAACTATGCCGTCAACAGCATCGGCAACACGTTGACAAGTTTAACACTGGACAACGTGAAACCCGCCCCAGAGGTGCGCTTCGAAAATGGCACCGGCCTATCTGTGGAGCTAGAGACCTTTGACGGCTTACGCGTACAGATGCAGACAATGAAGAACGGTGAGGACAACTTGGCCTGGTTCAGCGCGATGTTTGATTCTTCACTGATACACGAAGATGAACGAGCCAACAAAGAAGCAACCGAGTCCGCAGATAAAGATGCGAAGAAGAAATCCAGACTCAAGGCGCCGGATGATGTCAAGAAAGAAGCCGCGACGCTCAACACGCGCTGGAAGGACTGGGTCTACGTCGTTCCACAGTATCGCATCGACAGTCTCGGCAAGAAAAAATCAGAACTGATCAAGTTTACGAAGAAGACCAAATCCAGCAAGAAAACCGGGGGCTAGCAGCCTATATCTCGCGCGTGGCGGGGACGTGGGCCCGCCAATCCACAACCATGCCAAATACATCAAAAGTCAACGCTTTACTGTCCACGTATGTACCTGCCCGCTTTCATTCATTTAGAACGTACGTTGTATGTTGTTCTTCGACATCTACCAGCATCTCCGATCGGCTAAGATACTATCACACGATTCGACGTATGCCCGATGCCCATAAAAAGACATGTGATAGACTGGTAAGCATGAAATACATCTTAGCCAGTTTATGCCCAAGTGCGTATGGATGCTAGAGAGTTAGGCCTGGTCGCAGCTCAACAGCTCTTTCAGTTGAAAGAGCTGCACTATGGATTTTGGGAAAAGGGAGAAAAACCTACCGTCTCCAAGTTTCCACATGCGCAAGAAAGATACACAGAGTTTCTCATCCAGCACATCAATCAGGCTTTGGGTGACAAAAGGGAGAGAAGAATACTAGACGTCGGCTGTGGCGTTGGTCACACCATGTATGAACTCCTAAAGATTGGATATAGGGTTGACGGCATCGTTCCGTACCCATGGATGGCAAAGATGGCCGAAGAAAACGCCCGAAGAATAGATCCGGATGGGACGAAAGCGAAAGTTTATGAATGTCGTTTTGAGGAGTTTTCCGTTTCTAATGTTCGGAAAAAATACGAACTAATCTTCTTCAGTGAAAGCTACCAGTACATCCCGATGCAAGAGTCTTTTGAACTAATGAGAGAACTGTTATCTACTGATGGAAAAGTAGTTATATTCGATTTTTTCACCCGAGAAGGAGCTCGAAAAAAATCTAAAATTCGTGGGGGACACACATTAGTAAAATTCTATGATCTGGTAACAAGAAACGGTTATGAAGTAAATACAGACATAGATGTGACAGAACACTTAAGCCCAAATCTGACGCTTGCAAACGATATTCTAATTGATCGGATCGGTCCTGTTACTGACACGGTAGACCGATTCTTGGGTGAAAAATACAGGATTACATATAACTTGGGTAAGTTCCTCCTTAGGAAACGGCTAGAAAAGGTCAAGTCAAAGTATTTCTCTGAAAACCGCAACGAAACTGATTTCATAAAACATAAAACCTATCGCTTGATCGTTCTTGACCGTGCTCGCCAACAATCATAACTATATGTCCAGTATAAGATGTTTTTCATCTCAAACGTCCACAACGACGCCGAGGCAACCAATAACACCGGTTTCGCATCGCTAGTAATGGTGGCATATATGAGTGACTGGTTGAAAATGGCCTTTCAAAAAACCGTATACGTGCGCGCCATAAAGGTTGCGTTGGTGGTTGGAACGATCTTAGTCCTCATCAACCACGGTGACACCCTGCTTCAAGGCGCTTTTGCGGCCAAAACATTGTTTCAAATAGCCCTCACCTACTTGGTGCCTTACGCCGTATCAACCTACGCGAGCGTAGAAACTATTCGTAACACCAAGTAGCGCTAGGCATGGCTATCAAAATTTTTCCACGCTCGAGGGCGCAGCCTTAGATGGTATCGTGGAAGTGACTCGGCTTTCGGAAGGCAAAAACGTCGCCGCGAGCACGATCACGGTCGCCAGGATACTGAGGATCACAAATAACCACCAAAAATCACCAGTCACCTCGTGTATGACCGCTACCATCGGCACCGCCAGTGCACCAACCCCTAAAGCCAGTACAAATTTGGCGCCGAAAGCAGTACCGCGCCATCGACTCGGCGAGTAGTGGGCTAGTAATACGTTTTCCACTGGGACCGCGGTGGTATTAAGGAATACCGCTAAGGAAACCGCGAAGAACAAGGGTAGGCCCATGAGACTGGCGGCGACAAACCACAATGGCGTCTGCACAACGTAGGCCCATATATAGACAGACCTCGCTGAATAGCGATCCGCCAGATAACCACCTAATAGTTGGGCCGCCGCTGCAAACAAATATACCAGGGACACGAGACCGCCGGCCCCAAGCGCCGTGCCACCCGTTAACTGCGGCAACCTTGCGGCAAAAACCTTAGGCAACGCTGAGGACATAGCCTGAAAGATCAAACCGGCACACAGCATTGTCACCGAAAGTACAAGAAAAGCGCGCACCATATTGTGGCGCGAAGTCTCGGGCGCAGGTTTGACATCGGTTTTACGTTCGACAATGCGACCACTGCGCACGCACACTAGCAGCACAAGGCCAGTAGCAATGGCGATAATGCCTGGAACAATGAAGGCGGCGCGCCAACTGATCAAATCCGTGAGTATACCTGCCGTCAGCCCCGCACCCGCCACCCCCATACTGCCAAAGATTCCATTGATCCCAAGCACCTTGCCACGATTCACGGCATTGCGTACTAGCCACGCCATACCCACCGGATGATAGATAGACGCAAATAAACCGATGAAGGCGAGGCCGACAGCGATCCCCAATGGTGATGACGTAAGGCCTGTCAATATAGAGGCGCCGCCAAGGCCAACAAAAAACACTACCATCATGGCACGCATGCTCCAGCGGTCGCCAAGCCAACCCGCCGGTAACGCGCCAACCCCGAACAGGACATTGCCAATGGTCATTAGCGCCAATAACTCGCCGTAGCTCATGTTGAATTCGTGCTCCAACACCAACACGACCGTCGGATAGAGCAACATAAACAAATGCGAAAAACTATGGCCAACGTTGGAGAACGCAAGTGCTAGGCGTTCAGAACCTAACGTTGGCTCTGGAGAAAACGATTGCATGTACTCGAGTCCAAGCGGAAAAGCAGGCATGGTGCCACGGTGGAGCCACTGTCACAACCAGGGTGATCCCTCGCACCACGTTATGAGGTATGATCAAGCGTATCGCAGCAATTAAAAAGATTAACAGATGACACTTGCGGATTTTCCTCGGGCCCGATTAGCGCATACCCCAACACCATTTGAGCCGCTACCGAATATCACACGGCAACTCGGTGGGCCACGCGTGTTCGTCAAGCGGGACGATTGCACCGGACTCGCGATGGGTGGTAACAAAGCGCGGCACCTGGAGTTCTATTTCGGCGAAGCCATCGCCGAGAACGCGGATACCGTGCTCATCACCGGTGCGGTGCAGTCGAACTTCCTTCGCATGACGGCAGCCGCCGCTGCAAAATTAGGGCTTCGTTGCGAGATCCAATATGAGGATCGTGTTTCCAATATGAATGCCGAATACCATAGCTCGGGTAACGTGCTACTGAACGACCTATTTGGTTGCAAAATCCATACGTTTCCCGGGGGCAAGGATGAACAAGCCGCGGATGCGGCATTAGAAGACCTTGCCGATCGGGTACGGGCCGATGGCGGCAAACCCTATATCATACATCTGAGTCAGCAACATCCACCCATTGGTGCTTTGGGTTACGTCGATGCAGCACGTGAAATCCTGGAACAAGCCGCACAAACGAGAACAGAAATCGATTTAATCGTAATACCGTCCGGCAGCGCTCTAACCCACGTCGGTACCTTGGTCGGACTGAGGTTGCTCGGAAGCACACTTCCAGTTCTAGGAATTTGCGTGCGGCGTAATCAGAAACAACAAGCAGAGAGAGTTTTGCGTCGCGCTAACGAGACGGCCGAACTCCTTGGGAAACCCGGAATCATTAGATCGGATGACGTGTGGGTCAGCGATTGTGTGCTTGCCCCCGGTTATGGCCAAATAAATGAGCAAACTACAGAGGCGATACTACTGGCAGCCCGTAGTGAAGGCTTATTACTCGACCCCGTCTATTCCGGTAAGACATTGGCCGGTCTGATATCGCTGACGCGCGACGGCACCATCAAACCGGATTGGAATGTGCTGTTTGTACACACCGGCGGTACACCTGCCCTGTTCGGTTATCAGGGCCTAGTCTCCGCTTAATCCGCGACACGCCTTCGGGGGCCGACCGAAACGCCCGGTCAACGACCGGCCGAGATCGTCGTCGCGCTCCGGCAACGGGTTGCGGCGCACAACCTCGCAAGGCCCTTGTGACCATCCCGTGGTGAACCCATCATTCTATGGAGAGGTTATTCGTTAGACTGTCTTCTCGGATATTCGATGTAATGCGCGGTTTCGTCCGCCACTTCTTTGCCGTACAGTTGTTCCACTACATAGAAAGCCATGTCGATGCCGGAGGCAACGCCCGCCGACGTCACGATACCATCATCTACCCACCTGCTCTCTCGATCGACCGTGATACCGGCATCGAGCGATGCGAGTAGATCCAGCGCACCCCAGTGCGTGGTCGCGCGCCGACCTTCGAGCAGCCCGGCCTTGGCGAGTAGTAGCGAGCCTGTGCACACCGATGTTGTTCGGCTGGCTTTCGTGGCAACGCCGCGGATCCAGCTGAGCGTTTGTTCATCCTCGAGCAATGCCCGTGTACCAAAGCCGCCAGGTACGACAAGCAGATCGATTCGTGGTACGTCTGCGAACACGTAATCAGCTATGACCGTTAAGCCGCCGGTGGCCAACACCGGTGCACTCGTTTTCGCGACAGTAAACACGTTGAACGGTGCGTGCTCTTGCGACCTACGGGACTCGGGTCCGGGTACTGTGCGCGTGCGCGAGAAAACTTCAAAGGGACCAGTGAAGTCGAGTACCTCTACGTTGTCAAAGATAAGAATACCAACGTTAGATTGTTCCATCCGTTAACTCCTAGTGACAGTGGGAACGCGTATCTTCTATTGCCGCACCAACTATTGAGCAGAGGTGACCACACCGACTAAGCGCTATTGCGTGCATCGCTGCACAAGTTCTTCATAAAGCTGTTTGGAGATTGCGACACCGTCGCGGCGAGATTTTCCCCGCTGTGCGAGACGACGGTCACCTGGAAGACGGGTTCCTTGTTGGGAAAGGATCTCTGCAATGAGTTCCTCAATTCTGACTGCAAAGGTCTCTCCAGCAAAGACATCAGGATCGACGACAAAGAAGAATTGACCGATCCGTGGCGGTGGCCCGTCAACAGTAAAAAAGGAGCTCGCCTGAAATGCAAATTTAGCACCTGTAAGTCCGGCGGTAAGTATCTCTACCATGAGCGCGAGGGCGGCGCCCTTCGCCTCGCCGACGGGTACCATCGTGCCGGTCAGCGCCGCCTTGGGATCCGTGGTCGGCTCTCCCTTCGCGTCAAGCGCCCAGCCGGCTGGGATCTGTTCGCGCTTCTTCTCTGCCAACATCACCTTGCCGCGTGCCACGCGACTCAACGATAAGTCGATCACCAAAGGGAGGGTGTCTGCCCGTGGACACGCAAACGCGATCGGGTTAGTCCCAAAGGTGCCTTTAGAGCCACCCCAGGGCGCCATGGCTGAAGGCGTATTGGTGAAACCGAGCGCAATATAACCATGCGTCGCTACCTGTTCGACGTGATAGCCGCAGGCGCCCGCGTGATGAGAGTTGGTGACCGTAACTGCAACAACCCCGGTATCCTTAATCAAATCAATGGCCCGGGCCAGCCCCATTTTTATGGCCGGGAATGCAAACCCGCATTTGGCATCAACCGCTATCGAGGCGCGCGCCGTCACTTGCAAATCCGGGCTGGCATTACCATCGATCTTGCCGCTTAGGACCTGATCCGCATAAAACGGTATTCGAGAAACACCATGTGAAGATAGGCCATCGGCATCCGCTGCCACTAATGCCGCTGCAACAATGCGCGCATTCTCAGAAGAGGTGTTGGCGGCGACCAATGCGTGTGTCGCAAGATCGGACAGTTCTTCCAGGCTAACGGTAGTGGTCATTAGCCTCCTTCAAGTACGCGGCGGACGCCGGTTGCAACCGTTGAACTGACGCGCACGTTCGTCCACAACACTGCCGCGGGCCGTATTGATCAGCATCGATCCCGGCTTTAACGCTCGAAGAGCGGCACCATCAATGAAATTTCGTGTCTGGTCCGTCAGTGGGGTATGAATACTGACAACATCACTCTGTCCTACGAGGTATTGCAGATCACATGGCGAGACACCCATCTGCATCCAGACCTCTAGGTGACGACGGTTTGGCCAGGCTGGACACGCGTGAAATATACCGGTCGATTATTGACTACCAAGTCCTCAGACTCGAGAACGGTATGCGTAAAAGTAGATGTCGATAGATCTCCAGATTCTGGGAAGTCCGACCGATAATGCGCACCGCGCGAGTTTTGGCGCGCGATCGCGGCAGTTGTGATCGCGCGGCTGACTAGCACTAGGTTTTTGAGGTCGAGCCAATCGTGCCACGCTAGGTTAAATGCAAGCGTACTTCCCACGACACCGGTGTCATCGAGTTCACGATCAAGTTCACATAGTGCCGTTTCGGCGTGTCGCAAGCCCTGCGCTTCGCGCACGATTCCCACCTCGTCCCACGTAATGTCATACAGACGTTCGCGAAGCGTATTCAGGTCACCGGGTGTACGATTTAGGGGACCCCGACAGCGCTGCATCGAGGCCATGATTACATCCTCATCCGCCTGCCGAAACACCCCAGAATCGACTGCCCACTGGGCCATGGTGCGGCCGGCGATACTGCCAAATACAGTAGCGTTGGCAACGCCATTGCCCCCCAGCCGGTTGGCGCCATGAACACCGCCGGTATCTTCACCGGCTGCAAACATGCCCGGTAACGTGGTTGAACAATCGGCGTTGGCCAACACGCCTCCCATCATATAGTGGGCAGTGGGGATAACTTCTACCCGACCCCCGGCCAGGTCAAAACCGCAATCCTCGCAGCGCTCGACCATACCCTTGAACATCTTTCGCACGTCATCGGGCCCGAGGTGGCTCATCTGCAGAAAAAGACCATTCAGGGGAGAGGTGTTACCGGCACGGATTTCTTCGTACATAGCGCGACTGACGATATCGCGCGTGGCGCGTTCGCCACGCGGATCATACCTTTGCATAAAACGCTCGCCATTACCGTCCAATAGGTAGCCGCCAGCCCCGCGTAGACCCTCCTCCAGCACGGTGCCCGTCATTCGCGTGTCGGGACCCGCGAGTAGTCCAGTGGGATGGAATTGAACCATTTCTAGGTCACGCAACCCGAGACCCGCGCGCAGGGCCATTGCCATACCGTCGCAACTCTTGTCCGCCGACGGCGTGTTGTATTTGTACATGGTAGGACCACCGCCAGTCGCGAGCAGCACTGCTTTCGCCTGCATGAAGGCAAACTCGCCGGTGCGCATATCTATTAACAGCACACCGGCAACGAATTCACCGCTGGGATCCTTTATGATTTCAACCGCTCGGTGATCTTCGAGACGGTTGATGTCCCGCACCCACAGTTGTTCGGCCAAGCGATTGATAATCTCGATACCCGTGAGGTCGCCCTTATGCACGGTTCGATCGAAGGTTTGGCCAGCAAACGCCTTCTGATGAACCGTGCCGTCGGCGTTGCGATCAAAAAAACAACCAAATTCGTTCTCAAGCTCACGGATACAAGTCTGCGCACCAGTCACAAGCTGCCAAGCAAGTTCCTGGTCATTCAGCCACTTGCCACCCTCAATGGTATCCATGAAGTGACGCTCAACCGAATCCCCTTGCGCAAGTGCCACGTTATAGCCGCCCTGCACCATGCGCGTACAACCGCATTTGCCGAGCAGTCCCTTGACGACGACGGTGACCGAGAGCTGTGACGCGTTTTTGTTGGCGTGTAGCGCCGCTAACAAGCCGGCACCGCCACTACCGAGGACTAGTATATCTGTGCGGAGCCGCTTCAAGATTTGACGCCGAGCACAGACAAGGCCTGCGCGCGGCGTTCGGCAGCGGTAGCTTGTACGGTCGCATAAAGGCTGCCGCCGTGTGAATCCATGCCCACCAGCAATGGGCCAAAGTCGCGCACCCTGAATTTCCAAAGACTTTCCGGGTTGAGGTCATCTAGATCCACATCTTCGATTGCTTCTATCCACGTAGTTTCCAGCGCCGCCGTGCCACCAATGATCGCCAGATAAACACCACCAAGCTCGACGAATGCCGCTTGCGATTGCTGCATGAGGCCACCCTTGCCGATGATGATGCGTACGCCGTGTTGTTCCATGAGCGGTCGCGTAAATCGTTCCATGCGAGCACTGGTCGTCGTACCGATACAGATGGGTGCGTAGCCGGCGGGAAATTTAGTCTTATCCTCTACTTTCCTTACGTTAGGTGCAGTGTGAATAACCGCATGATCGTTCAAATTAAAACGAGTCTTGCGGCCGCGATCGAACATCTCGATTTGCGTGGCATCGCGGATCCCAAAGAGTGTGCCATTCAAGGAAACGGTGTCACCGATACGCAGACTACGAACCTGGCCTTCATTAATAGGCGTATCGTAGTCGTAGTGCGCCATCGCTAGAATCCGTACTTGACCGCGCTTGGGGTAAACGTTGCCGTCGCTCGGCGCGCCGAGTGGCATTGAATATTCACGGAAACGGGGTTCATGGTGATATGGGTAGCGGCCGTCTCGACGTGAACCGCGAAGGCGGTCGAATCTCCGCCCAAACCTTGCGGGCCGATGCCGAGGCTATTCACGGCGGCGGTCAGCGCACGCTCGAGCTTGGCACCTTCTTCATCGTCACAAACACTACCGAGCGGGCGTGTCGCCGCGATCTTTGCCAAATGAACACACAAATCAGCCGTACCACCAACACCCACCCCGACAATTGTCGGTGGGCAGACTTTACCGCCGGCCTCGATAACTTTGTCCACAACGAATGTCTTAATGCCGTCGACACCTTCGGCCGGTACACACATCTTGAGGAACGAACCATTCTCTGAGCCGCTACCCTTTGGGATCATTTCGATACGAAGAACTTCCCGTTCGTCGGAGAAATCAATATTTATAACTGGCACCCTGCGACCGGTATTGGTGTGATCGTTGGCGCGGGTAATTGGATGAACCACCGATGAGCGCAGCGGATGCTCGTGGGTCGCCGCCGCACAACCGCGCACAATCGCTTCCTTTAGTTTGTGGCCATCAACCTGCACATCAGGGCCTATGGTTACGTTATAGATTGGAATGCCGGTATCTTGGCAAAGTAGGTTGTCGGTAGACTCGGCCACCTTAATATTCTGGATCATGGTGCCGAGTATGGCCTTACCAGTAGCGTCCGTCTCCGCGACATCGAGCCTGGCAAACCCTTGCTTGATGTCGTCCGGTAACACCTTGAGAGCGCGTATATAAAGCTCCTTGCAAACGTCCTCGACGATCGTTGGGTTAATCTTCATGCCAGCAACAACTATACACCTAAAATACCACCAGCGACGCGCCGGACAGGAACAACAACACCAGTATGATCCGACGGAACTGCTGTTCATCGATCCGACGGTAAAGCTTTAATCCCAACCAAGTCCCCAGGACCACTGCCGGGAGGCACCATAGCCATCTCGTCAGCAGCGAGCGATCAAGCATACTCGAGCCAGCTAGCCATCCTAGGCCCATCCCGTGCATGACGAAGATAAACGGCTGGTAGACACCACGTTGGGCATCCTTGCGCCAACCGCGCATGTTGGCCCAAAGCGTTGGTACTACGCCGCTCAAGCCAGCAAATCCGCCGAGCACACCACCAACCAGCCCCACCGCACTGTCGGCTGATCGGCCACCGGCTACCGACTTGAAATGGGGGTGTATAAACGCAAACAAACTGTAAGCCAAAAGAAACCCACCGATTACCAAACGGAACGGTTTGGGCTCGACGTAGCTGAGCATCCAGGTGCCGATTGGAACGCCGGTGGCGCCACCGACAATGAACGGCCAGAGCAGGCTGAGCTCAATGTGCTTTCGTAGGTAGACGAGAGAAAGCAGGTGAATCACCATGCCGGTGGCCATGATTAATGGTACTGCTTGTACTGGTGGCAATACATGTAACCACACGGCAGCGGCGATTAGCGCGTCGGCAAATCCAGCCAGGCCTACCCCGAACGCGGCTAGAAATGCACCCGCGATTACAATAATGAGCTCAAGTGACATTTAGTAAGAACAGCAAACCCACCGCTAGACTTACACCACCCGCGACTGCAATCCAGGTCTTCGGTCTTGCCGGCCAAGGCAAAAAGTCCAACGCCAATAACCGTAAGCCACCTGCCATATGGGCCGCTAGTAGCACTACCAGACCCACTTCGGCTGCCTTCACCAGTGGTTGTTCGGTCCATTTGAGAAACACATCCAACGCCGCCTCGCCTTCGATAGCCAGTGCCAAGACCCAGAAATGAATCGGTAGAAACACGGCTAGTGAGAGACCCGACACGCGATGGACAATAAACGCCCAATAATTCGGGTGATTGCGCGACCGCCACCCCGCCATCACGTCGCCCCGTATGAAAACAAGACAAAAGCAGCGCGCCAGCCGAGCACAGCCATAACTACGCCGAACAGAACAATCAGCCCGTCGAGGAATACACCGCGCAAAGCCGTAGATTCAGAGAGTATTGTACGTAGGCCTAATGCGCCGTGAACCGCAGCCGCAAAGACAAACACGACATAAAACAAAAGCCAGCCGATATTTCCTTGTACGCGCTCAATGATCTCGATCGCATTGAGGCCCCCGCGTGCCGCGTAAACGATGGTAACGATGTGTACGATGACCGCCGGCGCTAACACCGCGGCGGTTGCCCGTTGGGCTATCCACATGCGCACTTCGGTGCGTGTGCTCATAGCTGTCCCTTTATTGCCGCTACCGCAGTTAGGCGCTTTAAACCGGCGATTGCTGCCGTCGGATTCAGCCGCTTTGGGCACCATTGCACACAACTCTGATGCGAGTGGCAGGCGTGGCAGCCCGCGTCTCCTGCTACCGCCGCCAAGCGCTCATTATTACCAGCATCACGCACGTCATTCGCAAGCACCCATGCGCGATTAAGTGCAGCCGGTCCCAGGTAGTTGACGTTCCATTCAACTAGGTCACAGGCTGCATAGCATACGCCACATCCTATGCACTCAGTGCCGGCATCGGCAAGTTTGCGCGCACGAGAATCTGGCTGGACCACCGCAAAATCTCCGCCGTGCTCGAGCGCCGGTACAAACCTACCTTTGGCGCGCGCCCACTTATCAAAGAACGCTGCCATATCGACGCTAAGATCCTTGATGATCTTCAGGTTACGAAGTGGCGCAATCCGTAATCGGTCACGCTTGGCTACTTGCCGAACACGTGTTCGGCAAGTCCAACGTGGCACGCCGTCGATGGTCATTGCACATGAGCCGCACACGCCTACCCGGCAGGCGAAACGATAGGTAAGTGTGCTGTCGAGATGACGCTGTATATAAGTGACAACGTCGAGTACCGTCTGATTTTCCCTTAGCGGCACCTCATAAGAGACGAACTGCCCGCGTGCCGTGCCACGCCACACTTGCACATTCAGTGTAGTGCCCATACCACCCTAAGTCGTGCAGGCCGCCTGTTGTCTACGCACTGCGGTAGAGTTTGGTAAACACAAACTCCCGATGTCCTAGTACCTCGGCGCAGGTCAGACGCCCGTTACAAGTTCGAAGCGTAATATCAATCAAAGCATCGCCTGCTTCATCGAGCGTCGTCTCCCGCCGTAGGATGCCGGACACGTCAAGATCCACATGTTCGCGCATCGTGCGTGCCGTTCGTGGGTTTGCGGTCAACTTGATAACCGGTTCTATGGGATTGCCGATGACATTGCCTTGGCCAGTAGGAAATAAGTGCACCACGAAACCGGCTGCCGCTTGCAGTGTGACACATTCCGCCGCCGCCGATGAGCTGTCCATAAAATAGAGACCAGGACCCTTATTAGGTTCCTCCGCTGGCCCTAGCACATCGATGAACTTAGCGCGCTTACCGATCTTCTGCAGATTACCAAACGCCTTTTCCTCAATCGTTGTAAGACCGCCAGCAATGTTGCCTTTCGTAGGTTGTGATTCGGAGAGATCACTCGTTTTGTTGGGTTCGATTACCTCATCCATGTAGGCTTGCCACGTATTAAGGAATTTCTCTCCGACCTCCGGTGTCGCTGCCCGAGTAGCGCAGTCCTTTTCGGCACCGGTCAACTCCGAGGTCTCACCAAAACAAGTGGTGACGCCGAGCGCGTCAAACTTGTCGATCAGCTCGCCAACTGTCGGGTTAGAAGCCAAGCCCGAGGTGGTATCCGATTCACCACATTTCGTCGAAAGAAATATTTCGCTTATTGAACATTCCTCGCGTCGAACCTCGGAGGCCCATTGTAGGAACTCGTGCGCCTTACGTGATGCGGCGGCGATCGTATTGAGATCACCATTGCCCTCAATACTAAAGCCCTCGACCGGTTTGCCAGTTTTGGCAATGCCATCGACAACGCGACCGGTCCAACCCGGTTCGATACCAATAACGATGCATGCTGCCACATTGGGATTACTGCCGGTTCCAATCAAGGTGCGAAAGTGCAGTTCCAAGTCTTCGCCGAACTGCAAGCGTCCGTAGGCATGCGGCAAGGCCAGGGTGCCCTTTATATTATTAGCGACTGCCTCGCAAGCAGCATTGGACAGGTCATCGAGCGGAAGGATAACAACATGATTGCGAATACCGACGCGTTTGTTCCCGCGTCGATAGCCCCAGAATGATTGCGCTGCCATAGCTACCACCTCTTGGTCTTGGCGTTATGTACGTGGACATGGTACCCCTTGGCGATATCAGCAACCGAACGGCCGATATCATGCCCATACTTTATAAGTGTGGCGCCCTCCTCTATGTCAGTGAGCGCAATCTTGTGGCCGAGCGGAATCGAATCCATGGATTTGACGGTAATGGTTTCATCGGTCTCCATGATCCAGCCCGTCAACGCCTGCCCCGGCTGCACGTTTTCGACCACGACAACCCCCACCGTATCGGCCTTATCGTGGACAAGGAAATGTGTAATCACCTTTAATGGCTCCTCTTCTTATGTAACCTATAAAACTACAATCGATGTGGTGGCGGATGTACCTGGCCGCGCCGGTGCCACTGTATGTCCAAATGGCAGGGCAGCCAACGGTTGAGTCACGGCCTCGCCAGCATGGCTGCCTGGGTACACGCCCTTACCCGATGCCACGCATGCACACACCACCCTGCTTGGCACAGCGTAGTGTACTACCCACCAATACTTTAGAAAATCGAATTATCACAATAGTTAACATAAGAATTCATTATGTTATCTTATGCTGGACTCGATCTACCGGGGCCAACCTAACCGAACATCGCCAATGGAGCTGCGCTATCTCAAGACCCTAGTGGCCATTGCCGATCATGGCGGATTCGCCGCCGCTGGTGATGCGATTGGGCTCACCCAATCGGCAATCAGCCTGCATGTTAAGGCGATGGAAGCCGAACTCGGCATTAAACTCTTTGACCGGTCCAGGCGCCCGCCAATCTTGAACCCTCAGGGATCAGCCCTGCTTTCGCAGGCACGCGAAATCACCAGGCTGTGCTCGCAACTCAAGGACGCCGTATCGGAGCAACCGCTGTCCGGTGTGCTCGAGCTTGGTGCGATTGCAACCGTTTTGACCGGCGTGCTGCCGGCGGCATTGGTTACTATGCAAAAGACTCACCCGCGCTTACTGATCAAACTCACGAGCGGGCTGTCCGGGGAACTGGCTGGCCAAATCTATAAGGGCCAGCTCGACGTCGCCATCGTGGCCGAGCCCATTCAACTTGCTACTGGCCTGAGCTGGCATCCGTTTGTTCGTGAATCTCTAGTGGTGATTGCACCCATCGGGACCCAGGGAGAAACCGATCGAGAGCTTCTAGAGTCCCGGCCCTTCATCCGTTTCAAACGACATGCCTGGGCCGGGCAACTCATCGATTCACGACTCCAGGACCGGGGTATTGACGTTAAATCAAGCATGGAGGTGGATTCGCTGGAGGCCATCTCAGTCATGGTGGCCCATGGCCTTGGCGTCTCGGTTGTGCCCCAACGGCTCATAGACACCCCATTTCCACCCAATCTGAAGGTATTGCCGTTCGGCGATCCGCCGGTACAACGTGTAGTGGGTCTGATTGAGCGTACATCTAATCCAAAGACCCATCTAGTAAAAGCGCTCTATCAGATCTTGCTCAAACTCTCCGGCAACGCCGAGTTCGTTTAGGTCATCATGTTCCTGTCGCTCTCACAAGACACATACCATAATAAGTAAAGACACCAGTTGTAATGCCATCTGAGACTATTTGAACATTAACTAAGAGATGACGATGCGTTCGCCACCTACGCTTCCCGTAGCCGTATTAGTAGCGTTCGTTTTAACGCCTGCGCTAGCAGACCCACTTCATGATGCGGCCGAGCAAGGAAACATCGGTCAAGTACAGCAACTCATCGATCAGGGCGCGGATGTTAATGCCCGCGACGACTACGACCTCACACCGCTACATTTCTCGGTGGGTGCCGGCCACATAAAGATCGTCGAGTTGCTGATCGCCGAGGGTGCTAACGTCAACGCACGACACCAGATGGGCACCCCGCTACATCCGGCCGCGCTGTTCGGGCACCAGGCTATCGCAAAACTGCTTATTGCCGCCGGCGCCGATGTAAACGCGCGGAGCGCGGATGGAGTAACGCCATTACATTTTGCCGCTGGCAAGGGCCACGTGAATTTGGCCGAACTGCTGATCGCAAAGGGCGCCACGGTGAATGTGACCGACAAAGACGGCGCGACGCCGTTGCACGCGGCTGTGCTCAATGGTTACAGAATCCTAACCGAGTTGCTGATCGCACATGGCGCCGATGTCAATGCTAGAACCGAGACAGGCCTTACACCACTCCGGGCCGCGACCCTTGCTGGTCGCAAGGATATCGCCAACTTACTCCGGCAACACGGAGCCATGCCCGAAACAGACGTCTAGGCAAGCTCCTGGATCAGTGTAAAGGAACAGGTTTTCTAATAGTTCTTTGGTTCTTGATGTCAAGATAAACCATAGTTACCTCTTGACGTGGAATCTGGAGGAATCTGATCGCCGCGCTGATGCACTGTTCCTTAGAACTAAGAACATGCTCGATTTTCTGCGAAAAGTTTGCCGCTTCGCTTGATAACCCTTCCTGTTCTAGACACCGTTCAGCGGATTGTCTAATGGCTGGGTCTCGAACTAGGAAATATGTCGTAAGCCAATTCAATAAGCAGTTTTTTCGACGTGCCCAGGGCTCGTCGATACTACGCCATGGGTAGGCTTCCCAGGTTCTTCTGGAAGTTTCGCGGTAGGACGCGTACGACTCGAATCCGTAACCTCGCTCCTTGGGAGCGATAATGATGTGTTCTAGAGTATTCTCGATCTGGTTGGCGAGTTTGATTTTCTCGCCATCCGGATCATCGACAGGCAGGATTTGTGGAACAAAGTCGATCCAATACCTACGTAAATGAAGCAACTCATGCAAGACCGCTTGCGGTTGGAAATCCTCGGTATCGCGATATAGGATAGTGGCACCCATTTCGGATGACATCAGCGCCAAGGTTTTTGGCGATTGCCCGGATTTGCTCGACGGTGTCGGGGTAGCACTTACTCGGATCTCGGTCGCAGCGAAGTTCTCGATCTCTTGCACTAAACGCTGTATTTCGACACCGAGTTTCTCTAAAAAGCCTTTTTCCATAAGAGCAGTCGTATCGGCTGGAGTACGAACCTTCAGATGCCATCCATGGTCTGCTCGATCAACATATCCACGATCGCCTTGAGCGCGTCTTCGTCACTCGTCCCCGCCGCTTTGGCCTCCTCGTAGACCTGCACTTGGCGGTGGGCGCTCGTACCTCGTTCGAGGATCTCGCGTGCATGTTCCACTTCGGCAACACAGCCGAAATATGTCGCGTCGTCAATCACCAATTCCAGCATCTCTTGTAAGAGATCGGCATAAGGGACCAGCTCGCCTTTACCATAATCGATCAAGCTTTCCTCGATGCCGTAGCGCTCGGCCCGCCATCGGTTTTCATTGATCAGCATATTTGCGTAGCCACGCCAGCGCTGGTTTCTCGCCCGCAAACGACAAAGCATGCTGAGCCAGCAACGGTAGATGGCGGCAACACAGATTGCGTCTTCGATACGAGTGCAAATATCCGTTATGCGCATTTCGAGGGTGGGAAATCGAACACTAGGTCGGATGTCCCACCAAATTTTTGTGCCGTCTTCGATCACGCCGGCTTTTACAAGTACATCCACATGCCGTTGGAATTCACCATAGCTGTCAAAGCGCTCAGGCATGCCGGTACGCGGGAGGGCGTTCCATACGGCAACTCGATACGACTTCAGTCCGGTATCGTGTCCCTGCCAAAACGGGGAGGAAGTGGTTAGCGCCAGAAGGTGGGGCAAGACATAGCTAACTTGACCCATGAGATCGATTCGCAAATCATCGTCTTCGATGCCTACGTGCACATGCATACCGCTGATTAGTAACTGTCTCACGACCTCCTGCATATCTCGGGCGATGATTTCATAGCGTTTCTTGTCGGTGTGCCGCTGTGAAGCCGGCGTCGCAAACGGGTGCGTGGAGGCCGCAATGATTGCAAGTCCATGGTTCTCAGCCACCCGCGACACGCATCGACGTAAACGCGCTAACTCATCACGCGCCTCCTGCAATGTATTGCAGACGCGCGTACCCACCTCAATTTGCGACTGCAAGAACTCGGGGGTTACCTGTTGATCGAGCACTTGTTGACACTCGATCAGCATCTCCGGCGGCGCTTCACCGATAAGATCACGAGACTCACGATCGACCACCATATATTCTTCTTCGATACCAATGGTGAAGCTCGGTGCTTTGATCATCGTGACACCTCGCTATGCTTCATTCGTTTGGTTAACCCGAACATTCTCTAAAAACCACCCTCTATCGCTATCTCAGCCACCGGTTTACGATCTGACGGTTGTTCTCGCTCTTGTAAGTCTTCGGGGAGATCTTCGCGTTTTCCGGGCTTGCCTACCGCGATCATTGCATCGACTTGGAAGTCCTCGGGCACATTCAGGGCTACCCTCGCTTTTTCATAATCAAAACCCTGCATGCCGTGCACAACTAAACCCATCGTTGATCCTTGTAGCGCAAGGTTTTGCCAAGCGGCGCCGGCGTCGAATGAGTGCGTAGGTGCGGCCTGATCATTCCATTCAAAAGTCTTGCGTGAAACGACCACCATGAGTACGGCCGCATGCTTAGTCCAGCTCTGATTGAATTCAACCATGAGATCGAAATAACGATCCCAGTTTGCGGTACCGCGCCGCGCATATAGAAATCGCCAAGGTTGGGCGTTGTAGGACGAGGGCGCCCATCTCGCTGCCTCAAACAGTGTCATCAGCTCCTGCTCGCTGATTTGCTCTCCCGACATCGCCCGCGGCGACCAACGATGAAATAGAATCGGTTTAATGTCATGGTCAGGTTTCCGATAGTTTGAAATCTCGATTTCGGTCGTCAACATGCTCGCTCCTCAGCGGTTTAAGGTTAAGCAACTACGGCCTGCGTCACCGGCAATGACGTGCCGAAGATTAGCTGTCGGAGCTGATCGGCATCTTCGATGATACGCGCCAAATTGTGCAGGCTACTGTCGATGGCTTGCGCGAACTTTTGCGGGCCACCGAAACGCGCGATCGTCTCCGGCGGGAGGAATTTAATGAGCAGCGCAGACGTGCCCGGTGGCAGTCCAGCGAAATGCACGGTTAAGATCCCGTAGTCTCGCAACAATAGCATCGCCAAAGCGGCGGTCGCCTCGTAAGGAACGATTGGCGGCTTGCTGATATTGGCGCGCTCCATCGCCACCTCCAGAATGTCCTCACCCCGCAGCGTAGCGATAACCGGCGTTTCAAAGACACGGTCGCCAAGGATCGCCTTTAATTCACTGGCCACATTCTTGGTAGTCGCCACCAGCTCACGCACGCGTGCGGGACTATATTGCTCAAGCGATCGGACCACGGCTGGATAAAGCATCGGCCGTGCTTCCAGGCCAAGTTCAACCGCACAGACCCGAATACGATCTACCAACTCAGTGCGTCCTCCAAGTAATCCCAATCGAGGACCGACGGTGCCATATTTATCTAATCCAGTTGAGGCTACATCGACGCCCAGTTCGAGCGCACGGGGTTGACCGAACATGGCCGGGCCAACGCGGGCGCCACCAGCATCGTCCACCAAGACCTTCGCACCTGTCTGTTTTGCTAGACCCACAATCCTTCTAATTTCGTCGATGGAAAGAATTTCATAACTGACGGCCAGACGCGTGAGTACCACCAAAGATACCTTCTGGGCTTGTGCAAGCGCTTGTTCCAGTTCATTGCTCCCAACCGTGTCAACGAAATGGGCACCAGCGCGGGCAACGGCACGGGTCACGCATGGATGGCTATAACTTGGCGAAACGCCGACCACGGTATCCCCAGGACTGACCAGGACCAGCGTCGCCGCCAGCAATGCACCAGTCTGCCGGTTCATGATGGCGATGTCGTGTTTCCCCTGTATACCGCCAAGATGATCAAGCGCTAACGTCTGTAACCGCTCCATGTGCAGAGCAGGCGCCAGCTCATCATCCAGCAGGTCCAGGTCCTCGGATTCGCATCGAAGACTTCTCTCCAACCCTGTCAGATTAAAAACCGCGTCGCGCCCGTGTTCGGTTACCCGTTGCCGTATGACAGTCCAAGCATTGCGCAGTTTTGCGATATCATCCTGCGTACTCGTTACTAGCTCGCCACGGGCATAAGGCAGACCCGGCGTGTGTACGTTCCCAAATTTGTCTTTTTTCACAATGTGCCCAAGGCGCTCAATGTTTCAAGTTCGTGAGATCGGGTAACACAATAGGGCATGCCGCCTCGAATGTCCGGCTTGCTCGCAGCACTAGTACATCATCATGGGATGGGCCGACAATCTGAACACCGACGGGTAATCCCGCCTCGGTTGACCCACACGGTAGCGACGCCGCTGGCTGCTGGGTGAGATTAAAGGGATAGGAGAACGGGGTCCAGTCACACCAGCGTGGTTGCGTTTTTGGGTCCGGCACTTCCTGGTTAGCAGCAAAGGCAGGCACCGGCAGTGTAGGTGTCAATAACAGATCATGGCGTTCATGGAAAAGTCGCATACGTTGGCCAAGGGTCTCACGCCGTTTTACCGCTTGCAGATAATCTAATAGAGATATAGCAGCGCCTTGTGTTGCAATCTCGGCAAGACCGGGATCGAGCAGCGCGCGCTGCTCAGACGTGAACGCACTTGTGAGGTTAGCAGCACCTGAAAACCATAGCTTACAAAAGGTGTCGTGCGGGTTATCAAAACCCGGGTCGACCTGCTCGACATGAGCGCCAAGATCTTCGAAAACTCGGACTGCCTTCGATACGACAGCCGCCACCTCAGCGTCCACCGATACATAACCCAACGTTGGACTAAAGGCGATACGTAAGCCTTTGATGCCGTCTTCGAGGCCCACACGATAGTCAGTGTCATCATACGGTAGCGAATAGCAGTCACGATTATCGGGTTCTGAAATGACCATCAACATCAGAGCGGCATCCGTCACCGTGCGAGTCATGGGGCCGACGTGGGCAACGGTGCCAAAGGGACTTAGCGGTGCCGCCGGTACGCGTCCGAACGATGGCTTAAACCCATAGATACCGGTGAACCCGGCGGGAATACGGATAGAACCACCGCCGTCGGTACCGATTGCAAGCGCACACATACCGGTAGCGATGGCAGCGGCGGAGCCACCACTACTTCCACCTGGTGTCATGGCGGGGTTCCATGGGTTGCGGGTCACACCGGTCAAAGGGCTATCGGTGACCCCCTTCCAACCGAATTCGGGTGTGGTGGTCTTTCCCAGCAGGACGGCGCCATGTTCGCGCAGACGCGCACTGCTTGGCGCATCTTCGTCCCACGATTGATCTTTCGAGACGATGCGCGATCCCCGTAAGGTCGGCCAACCCTTGGTCAAGACCAAATCCTTGATTGCAGTGGGTACACCATCGAGCAATCCTTTAGGCGCCCCTTTTTGCCAACGTGCCTCCGATTCACCAGCGGCCGTGAGTGCGGCATCTTCGTCCACATAACAAAAGGCGTTGAGGGCTGGGTCATAGGCCGAGATTTGCGCCAGCGCGGCTTTGGTCGCCTCGACCGGCGACAGTTGCCGGCGTTGGTAGAGCTTCAACAGCTCGGTGGCTGATTGCATCGCAATATCATCGGACATAACTGATGCTCGCTTTTTTGGATGATGTCACACGTCATCGTAGTATCGCAGTGTTGTCAAGCACTTGCGACGATAGATTTCGCCGTGTAAGAATGCCAAGTTGACCCTTAGGGGAGAAAACTATGGGCCAGCTCGCAAATACCCGCGCCCTAACCTTCGATCTGTTCGGTACTGTACTAGACCTCGGTGGTAGTTTGACGCCGTATATCGACCGATTCTTAAAGGAGAAGGGGTCTTCTGTCATTGCTGAGCAATTCTGGCAACGCTGGCGCTATCGGCAGCGCATCGAACAATATCAGGACTCATTGGTGATGCTCGGTCATAGCGGTTATCTAGAGACAGCACGACGCGCGTTGGTGTACGTATTGGGACTCAACAACCTACAGGCATCAAAAGTCGAAGTCGATAGCTTTATGCAAGCGTGGCAAGAACTAAAACTATTCCCCGATGTACTGCCAGCATTGCCGCGTCTCGCTTCGCGTTTCAAACTAGTGGCACTTTCCAACGGCAACGCTCCATTTCTCGACTACCTGGTTGCTAACCGCATTAAGTATGATTTCGATGCTGTCATTTCCGTCGACACGTTTGGGGCGTTTAAACCACACCCATCCGTCTATCGCGGGGCGGCGCGCATTCTAGGCATGGGTCTGGAAGAAATTACGATGGTGTCGTCGAACTCATTTGATGTGATGGGTGCACGCATGTGTGGCAATTGTGGTGCCTTCGTCAACCGTTATGGGCTGCCTTTTGAAGACACACCGTATCAACCGGATGTTACCGTCAAGGATTTTACCGAACTTGCCGACGCGCTATTGTAGTTAGCACACCCACCTGGTTAGCGTGTTGATCGAGCACATTACCCTCCACCGCCTGAAGCTACCCTTGAAGGTGCCGTATAGACTCTCGCTGGCCGAGATCCGTTACTTCGATACGTTGTTGGTAGACATGCAAGACAACCAAGGACGGGTCGGACTTGGTGAGGCCACGCTGCTCACTGGTTATACCGATGAGACAGTAGAACAATGTTGGACCTTGGCTTCGCGTTTGGCAGGCGAAATCGTGAACCAGCCATTAGATGCCGCCAAATCTATTATTACGCGATCGAGCCAAGTGGCGCCGTTTACAGCTACCGCCCTGGTCACCGCCATCGAGATGCTCGAACAAAGCCCGCATCTATTTACCGAGCAATCGGTTACCGTGCCAATGCTGGCGCTCGTACACGGGCAAGACGTCGACGCGCTGACATCAGAGATAGATGTCCTGATAGCCGACGGCTACACCACACTCAAGGTGAAAGTCGGTTTTGATGTCGACGCAGATCTAGCGCGGGTTCAAGTGATACAACGATTGGTGGCCGGTCACGCTCGCATACGCTTAGACGCTAACCAGGGGTACGATCGCGACGATGCATGTCGCTTCGCAAGATCTCTGGATCCGGATGGCATTGAACTGCTGGAGCAGACCTGCGCCGCCGGTGACTGGGATGCCGCACAATCGGTGGCTAAGGTCTCCACCGTGCCCCTGATGTTAGACGAGTCTATCTACGATATTACCGATATAGACAAGGCGGC